>DRKO01000264.1 GCA_011051745.1 Chloroflexota bacterium
GATGGTGAACGTGTTTGTGCGGCGCGCCCTGTCGCAGATAGCCCTGTGAGGGAGGCAGACATGGCATCAAAGATCGTGAGTTTTGTTCTGAACGGTCGTGAGGTGGAGGTTATGGTCAGGCCCCTCACGACGGTGCAAACCTTGCTGCGGGAGCAGCTTGGGTATACCGCGACGAAGGTCGGTTGCAGGCAGGGTGGTTGTGGGAGCTGTACCGTGCTCGTCAACGGCGAGCCGATGATGTCCTGCCTGCTGCCTGTCGAGGATGTAGAGGGCCAGCAGGTCACGACTCTTGAAGGCCTCACACCGGCGGAGGGACTGCACCCCATTCAGGAGGCTTTTTACGATAAGTTCGCCCTTCAGTGTGGCTACTGTACCCCCGGCATGATCCTGGTATCCAAAGCTCTGCTTGACTGGAACCCCCGGCCCACGCGCGAGCAGATCGTCGAGGCGCTGGCCGGTAACTACTGCCGCTGCACGGGGTACGTCCCGATCATCGAGGCTGTCGAGGAAGCCGCCCGGCGGCTGAACACCGCTCCGCACAGCAAGAAGAGGAGATGAGAGCTATGGCAGAAGAACTGAGAGTTGTCGGGCAGCCGGTTCTCCGCCGCGACGGCATGGGCCATGTAACGGGCAAGACGGTTTACATCGGCGACATCAACTTCCCCGATATGCTGCACTTGAAGATGGTGCGCAGCCCCGTTCCCCACGCCCGGATCAGGGGGATCGATTTCTCCGAAGCGGAGAAGGTCCCCGGCTTTGTGCGCGCACTCACCAGCAGGGACGTTCCCAAGAATGTCTACACCATTCTCTGCCTGATCGGCGTTGGCCCCGATGAAGAACCCGTGCTGGCTGAAGATAAAGTCCTGTACCGGGGCGAGCCGATCGCCGCCATCATCGCCGAGACGGAAGAGGCGGCGATGGAGGCGGTCTCCAAAGTCCGGCTCGATCTGGAGGAACTTCCGGCCGTGTTTGATGTCGAGGAGGCGCTCAAGCCTGATGCGCCGATCCTCAAGCCCTGGGGAACCAACTATTTCATCTACGACTACGAGTATGACCAGCAGAACGCCTTCCGCAAAGTCCGCTTTGGTGATGTCGAGAAGGGCTTTCAGGAGGCCGATTACATCGTCGAGGGCCGCTACCAGACCTCTCCCATCGAGCACGCGCCGGTTGAGACGACCGGCTGCGTGGCAAAGCCTGAGCCGGATGGCCGCATCACGGTTTACACCAACACTCAGGCGTTGTTCTTCACGCTCGATAACACCGCTTTGATCCTGCAAATCCCGTTTCAGAAGTTGCACTTTGTCGGCGGGACGGTGGGCGGAGGGTTTGGCGGTAAAGTGGACGTGATCGTCGAGCCGATCGCCACGCTGGCTGCCATGAAGACCGGTCGTCCGGTGAAGTATGTCTTCACCCGCGAAGAGGAGATGCGTGTTTCCTCCTCACGGGGGGCCTGGCGCATCTACATCAAAGACGGGGTGATGAAGGACGGGCGGATCATTGCCCGCAGGGTGACGAGCTACGCCGACGCCGGGGCTTACAACCGTCACACCCCCTACGCCGTGACCAAGCACGCCGCCAACGTCGCAGGCCCGTACCGTATCCCCAATGTCTGGATTGATGCCTACTGCGTCTACACCAACCGCCAGCCGGCCAGCGCCATGCGGGGTTTTGCGGTCACGCCTGCCTCTTTCGCCACCGAGGTGCAGATGGACCGGATCGCCGAGGTGGTCGGCATAGACCCCTGGGCCATCCGCTTCATCAACGCCTACCGCAACGGCGACATGCGACCTCATCAGAAGGTGGTCGAGGATGCCACCCTGATCGAAGTCATGCAGGCGGCGGCTGAGATGGTCGGCCATGAACTGCCTGAGGAGTTCAGGAAGATGAGTTCCTGGGAGAGGGAGGATGGCAATGGCTAAAGTCAGAGGCGTTGGTATTGCGGCGGTCAACTATCCAACCGGTATGAATCTGGGCGGCGACCCCTCTCAGGCGCTGATTCACGCCACGACGACCGGCAATTTTGTGATCAGCCTCTCCAGTACCGATCTGGGGCAGGGGCTTAAGACCGTTCTGGCTCAGATCGGGGCCGAGACGCTGGGTGTCCCCTTCGATACGGTCTGGGTTGATACCGCAGACACGGACACCGGCCCGCACTGCATGGGGACTTTCGCCAGCCGTGCCACGCACCGCGTCGGCAATGCGATCATTCAGGCCGCTCAGGAGGCCCGCCAGGTTTTGCTGGAGGTGGCCGCTGATGAACTGGAGGCCAGCCCCGACGATCTCGAAACGGACGGGGAGGGGAATATCTACGTCAAAGGCTCACCCGATCGCTCCATCAGCGTAATAGATGTGGCCCTCGCCGCCCACTTCAAGTACGGCAGAACGATCTCCGGGCGCGGGATATACATCAAGCCCAAGAGCGAGGTAGACCCCGATACGGGTAAGATGGACCCCGACTCAACCGAGGCGCACGCCTGCACGGTGGCCGAGGTCGAGGTGGATACTGAGACGGGGGAAGTCACCGTCCTGAGCCTGAGGAGCGCTTACGAGGTCGGTCGTCAGGTGAACCCCGCTCTGGTCGAGGGGCAGATCACAGGTGGCTCGTTCATGGGGATGGCGCACGCCCTGTACGAGACGACCCAGCCTTACTACCCCGGTGTTGACCACATGCCCACCAGCTTCAGCGAGTACGTTCTCCCCGGCCCCCTTGAGGTTCCGGAGATAGAGAGCGTCGTGCTGGAGTATCCCTCTGTGAACGGGCCTTATGGCGTCAAGGGGGTGGGCGAGATGACCGCCAACTCGCCCATTCCGGCCATCGTCAACGCCATTCACGATGCAATCGGGGTCTGGATTACCGATCTCCCCATCACGCCGGAGAAGGTGCTCCGGGCGCTTGAGGAAAAGGGCGCGGCGGAGGGCTGATCGTCCAATCGGGTAAAAGATGCCGGGCTGGCAGGCAACCGGCCCGGCGTGTTATTCTCTGCACAGCAAGAGGAGGCGTATCGGTGCTGAAAGTGATCTCGCTGCTCAAACGCAAAGAGGGGATGAGCTTTGAGGAATTCCGCCGCTGGGCGCTGGAGGAGCATCCGCCGCTGGGCAGGAAGCTGCCCGGCATCCGGCGCTACCGGATGAGCGTCGTGCTGGCGGATGATCCCGATCTCCCGTTTGACGCGGTCTCCGAGTTCTGGTTTGATGATGATGAGGCCCGTCAGGCGGCCTTTGCCACGCCGGAAGGGAAAGCGGCGGCGGAGGATGCCGCCGCTCACTGCTCGACGCGCATTCACCTTCTGACCGAGGAAAAGGTCATCATCGAGTAGCTTTTCACGTTCGGGGCAGGGGCGGGGACCTGTTGTTGCCCGCCCCTGCCTTTCATGTTCGGTGTGATGAAGTGAATGTTTGATACGATTGAAGGTGTACAGCAGGCTCTTCTGAAACATCATTACGTGGCCGACCGGGGGTTGGCTACGGTGGTTTTCCTCGCGCTTAAGCTTCGCAAGCCGCTCTTTCTTGAGGGCGAGGCCGGGGTTGGCAAGACGGAGGTCGCCAAAGTCCTCTCCGCCATGCTTGATACCCGCTTGATCCGCCTCCAGTGCTACGAGGGACTGGACGTTCACACCGCCGTATATGAATGGGCCTATTCGCGTCAGATTTTGCATCTCCGCATTCTGGAGGCCAGCGGGGCCAGCCGGGACGAGATGGAGCGTGACCTGTACAGTCGGGAGTTCCTGATGGCCCGTCCCCTCCTTCAGGCCATCGAGAACAACGATAGGCAGGTTCCCGTCCTCTTGATTGACGAGGTAGATCGGGCGGATGAGGAGTTTGAGAGCTTCCTGCTGGAGATTCTCTCCGACTTTCAGATCACCATCCCTGAGATCGGCACGATCCGGGCCGCGCAGCCTCCCGTTGTCGTCATCACCTCCAATCGCACCCGTGAAGTACACGATGCCCTCAAGCGGCGTTGCCTTTACCACTGGATCGACTACCCCGATTTTGAGACCGAATATCAGATCGTGCGGCTGAAGGCCCCCGGCATCCCGGAGCGGCTCTCCCGCCAGATTGTCCGTGCCGTTCAGGCGTTGCGGCAGGCCGATCTCTTCAAGCCGCCGGGAGTCGCCGAAACGCTGGACTGGGCCCACGCCCTGCTGGCGATGGATCACCGCGAGCTGGACGAGGGGGTGATTAACGATACGCTGGGCGTGTTGCTGAAGTATCAGGACGACGTGCAGCACGTCCGGGCCGATCTGCTCCGTGAGCTGGCTGAACGTGCCCATGAAGGCTGACAGCGCGGCAAATTCAGGCGGCCATCTCCTCGAAAATCTGCTCCACTTCGGGCGTCTGTTGCGCTCTCTCGGCCTCCGGGTGAGCACTCAGCAGGTCGCCGACCTCGCGGAGGCGCTGACGTGGGTGGACGCGACCCGCCGGGAGGATTTTTACCACGCCGCCCGTTGCCTGCTGATCCACGCTCCGGAGGATCGGGAGCTTTTCGATCAGGCCTTCAACCTCTTCTGGGCGGGTAAGCTTGAGTGGGTTGTCGAGATAGGCATCGCTTCTCGGCGCCGCGCTGCCGCCGATAGCCCCGATCCGCCCGAAAGCGACGAACCGTTGCTGGGCCGTGGCCCGTCCTCCAATGTTTCCCCCTCCGATCAGGGGGAAGAGGAGGGGCGGCCCGGCGTTTCGGCCATCTACAGCCCGTTTGAACTGCTCTATCACAGGGATTTCGCCGATCTCACGCCGGAGGAGATCGAGGCGGTGCGGCGTTTTATGGAGTCCCTGATCTGGCGGGTTGAGGAGCGCCTGACCCGTCGGCGGGTACGTTCCGCCGGACGGGCCGCTTATCTGGACCTGCCCCGTGTGATTCGGGGCAGCATGCGGCAGGGGGGCGAGATCATCAAGCTGGCGTGGCGACGGAGAAAAACCAGACCGCGCCCGCTGGTCGTCATCTGCGATATAAGCGGCTCGATGGAGCAGTATTCCCGCCTGTTTCTGCACTTTATGTACGCTCTGGTGCAGAGAACCCGGCGCGTCGAGGTCTTTGTGTTTGGCACTCGCCTGACGCGCATCACCCCCGCCCTTCGTCAGGGTGATGTGGACGCCGCTCTGCGCAAGACCTCCGAACTGGTTGTGGACTGGTCCGGCGGGACGCGCATCGGCGAGTCGCTCCGGACGTTTAACTATCGCTGGTCGCGCCGCGTGCTGGGGCGGGGGACGGTCGCCCTCATCATCAGCGACGGGTGGGACCGGGGGGACATAGGCCTGCTGGAGCGGGAGATCAGCCGCCTTCATCGCAGCGTGTCGCGGCTGATCTGGCTGAACCCCCTGCTGGGTGCGCCCGGCTATCAGCCGCTTGTGCGGGGCATCCGGGCCATCCTCCCCCACGTGGACGATTTCCTGCCGCTGCACAATCTCGCCACTCTGGAACAACTCGCCGTGCAGTTAGGCACGTTCAGCGCTGGCGAGGGTCGCCCTCGCCGTCCCTTTAATGCGCTCCTCCGGTCGCCCTCAGAGTGAGCCGGAGGCGGTTGCAGGCCCCTTTTCCCCGATTCTAACCCCGCTGGCGGTTGAGAGTATGGATTCCGTAGGGTAGTTTCACCGTGATTTGTGTATAATTTCTCATTTAGAGCACCATCTCGCAAAATCGCCGATCCGAACTTATGGGAAGTAAGCCCCTGCCGATAACTTCGCGATCATAAGGCTTACGATGGGAACACCCGCGTTCCCATTCAGAGGGGGAGGGGGATCAGGGGATGATAGAGCGAATACACTGGTTGGGACACGCAACCTTCCGAATAAACGGCCCGCCTCATTCAGATGGGCCTGTCATTTATATTGATCCCTGGCGTCTGCCGCCCGGCTCTCCTCCGGCGGATCTGATCCTGGTCAGCCACGATCACCACGATCACTGCTCGCCTCAGGATATCGAGATGATCCGCCATGATGATACGGTCATCGTGGCGAACCGGCAGGCGGCTGAGATCATCGGCCCCGGCGTGCACGTTCTGGAGCCCTGGCGGGGTGGCCTCACGGTGGGCGAGGTGTTCGTCCGTGCCGTTCCGGCCTATACGGTGGATCGGGCCTATCATGCCCGTGAGTTCGGCGGGCTGGGCTTTCTGATCTCGCTGATGCGCTATGATATCTACTTCGCCGGGGATACCGATCTGATTCCGGAGATGCACAGGATCGGGTGTGATATTGCCCTGCTGCCCGTCGGTGGGGCCTTCACGATGAACTACGAGGAAGCCGCCGAGGCGGTTAAGCGGCTGCGCCCTCGCTATGCCATCCCGATGCACTACGGCATGGAGATTCCCGGCAGCAGGGATGACGGCAGGCGTTTCTGCCAGATGGTCAATAGCGGCGTGCAGGCGGTCGAGTTACCGATTGAAAACGAGAAACTCCGCGTCTGAGATAAACTCTCACAGCCGACGCGGCACGGCGGCATGATCAAAAAGGGGCGGCCCCTCTGGGACTGC
>DRKO01000265.1 GCA_011051745.1 Chloroflexota bacterium
AGGGCAAATCTCCCGAATCACGAGGTAATTACCTCGTGATCATCAAGTCGCCAAAGGCGAATTGATCGCCATCCGCCGGGCAAGGCCCGCCCCGCCCCCTTCGTCTCACCGTCCCAGCCGCCGCAGCATGAAAGCCGTCACCGTCACGACGATCACGTCCAGCACCAGCAGAGCCACCATGTGCGGCCACAGGATGAGCACCCCCCCGCCCTTGAGCATCACACTGCGCACAATCGCGATGTAATGCTGCACCGGCAGCGCGTTGGCCGCAAAGGCCAGCACGCTCGGTAGCCGCGAGATCGGGACCATGTAGCCGGACATCGTGAGCGCCAGCATGATGTAGATGAAGAGGATCGTGATCGCCTGCTGCTGCGTCTGCGAGATGGCCGAGATCATCAGCGCCATGCAGACTTCCGAGATCAGGTACAGCAGCGTCATCAGGGTGAGCAGAATGATCGAGCCGCGCATCGGCAGCGAGAACGCCAGACGCACCACCACGAACAGGATTCCGAAGTTCACCAGGCCGATGATGATCGGGCTGATCGCCTTGCCGAGGATCAGTTCAACCTGACGCACCGGCGTAACGGCCACCTGCTCCAGCGTGCCGACCTCCCGCTCCCGGACGATGCTCATCACGGCGGCCAGCGCCGCCACCTGAAAGATGATGAAGGCCATGTGGGCGGTCAGGTCGTAGGGCTTGCTGTCGAGTGCCTGATTGTAAAGCGCCTCCTGCCGCAGGTCTACGCCGCGCGGGGCCATGTTCCCCGCCGAAGCCAGCGCCACGTTCCACCCCAGCGTTTCGATTGCGCCCTGCGCGGCGGCCTGCGCCTCCCCGGCCACCACGACGTTTGTCCCATCCACGATGAGCTGCACTTCCGCCGTCCGGCCTTCCTGAAGGTCGCTTGAGAAGCCCTCCGGGATGACGACCAGAGCGCTGGCCTGCCCGGCGTCAATCAGATCGCGGGCTTCCTCCAGTGTCCCGGGGTAAAGCTGAACGCTCAATTCCTGCGTGTTGTCCAGCGCGGCGATCACCTCACGGCTCAGGCTGCTGCGGTCCTGATCAATGACGGCTGTGGCAATGTCGCTCAGGCTGCTGCTCACCCCCCCGCCGATCAGCAGAAGCTGCGCCAGCGGGCCGATCAGAACGAACAGCATCAGCAGCCGATCCTGCGTGAACTGGATCAACTCTTTGACGACAAGCGAACGCAGACGGTTAAACATCACGCAATCTTCTTCCGAAACATCATGATCGCAAGCACCAGCCCCAGCAACCCCATGATCGCCAGCGCCGCCGAATCCCGCCACAGCGCCAGCAGGGAGAGCCCCTTCAGCGCGATCCCCCGTGAGAGGGTGATGTAATGTGTGGTCGGGAGCAGGTTGGAGAAAATCCACGAGGCGGCAGCATCCCGGCTGACGGGGTCGGAGAGGCCGCTCATCAGGAAGCCGGGCATAAAGAGCACCAGCAGGATGATCACCATCGCCGTCTGCTGCGAGCGGGCGAAGCTGGCAACCACCAGGCTGAAGGCCATGCAGGCCATCAGATAAGCCGCCGTCGCCACGATCCAGGCCAGCAGGCTCCCCCGGAAAGGCACGCCAAACCAGAAGATCGCCACCGCCAGCGAGATCAACGCGCTCACCAGCCCCAGCGTCAGGTAGACGGCCACCTTCCCCACCAGCACATCCGAACTTAACACCGGCGTGGTGACGAGCGTCTCCAGTGTGCCGCTCTCCTTCTCCCGCGTGATGCCGAGCGCAACCGCCATCGCGGGCAGGATCAACACCAGCGCCATCAGGCCGGGAACCATGCTGTGCTGGGAAGTCATGTTCTCGTTGAACCAGACCCGCGTCCGCACCTCAATCGGCGGAGGGGCAGCCAGCCCCATCCGGGCGGCGAAAATCTGTGTGCGCTGCTGAACGGCGTTCATCACCTGACGGGCCGCCGGGGCGTCAATCCCATCTACGACGTTGTGTACCGGCGCATAGCCTCCGGCGCTCAGCGTCTCACCAAAGCCCGGCGGGATGATCAGTGCGGCGTCCGCGCGGTCGCTGTCCAGCAGGGCGACGGCCTCGTCGTAGTTGCGCGGATAGCCAACGATGTGCAGATAGCCGTCGCTGGTCAGCGTGCGGATATACTCCGCCGAGGTGGGCGTCTGGTCCATATCCACAACGGCGATGTTGCTCTCGTCTATGTCAAAAGTGAAGATATAGGCCAGCAGCGTCAGCACGACGGCGGGCGCGAAGATGGTCAGGAACAGTGCGCCGGGGTCCATCAGGACATGAACGAACTCCTTACGGGCGATGGACCACGTGCGCCGTATGGGCAGGAAAAGCCACTTCATGCAATGCTTGCTCCCAGTTTCTCAATTCATCAGCCAGATCGTATCACCAAACCAGCCGCTCAGCCACAGTTCCCGGATCACAAACCGCTAACATCCGGCCCCCTCCAGAGGGTGCTTCAGCTCCGGGGCAGAATGCATGTAGCGTCCGCCGTCTGGTGTGCTGGAGCGGCTTTCCTGTCTATAATCTCCCCTGAGAGAGTCGGCAAACGCGCAAAGCCCTGAGACCAGGGAAGCCTGCTTCAGAGAGGACGATCAGCCTTGTTTGAGTTTGACGAAAGAGAGTGGGACGCCTTCGTGAAGAAGCGGGGCGGACACCTGCTCCAGACCTCGCGCTGGGGCCGGTTGAAAGCCACCTTCGGCTGGGAGTATGAAATCCTCACCCTCAGCGACGGAACGACTCTGTCCGGCGGAGCGCTGGTACTGATCCGACCGTTGCCGCTGGGGCTGGGCACAATCGCCTACATCCCGCGTGGGCCGATTGTTGACTGGGATGACGGGGATACGATCTCGGACCTGCTGACGGCGCTGGGCCTGCTCGCGCGGAAATACAGGGCCGTTCTCCTCAAGATCGAGCCGGACGAGCGCGACACCCCGCAGATGCGCGAGCGGCTGCAGGCGCTGGGCTTTCGGCCCTCATCGCACACGATCCAGCCCCCGCGCACCATTCTGGTTGACATCACGGGGTCAGAGGAAGACATCCTGGCCCGCATGAATCAGGGCACGCGGCGCAAAATCCGGCTTGCAGAGCGGCGGGGCGTCACCGTCCGAACAGGCAAGGCCCGTGATCTGGACTCCTTCACCGCCCTGATGCAGGAAACGGCGGCCAGAAACGCCTTCGGCGTCCACAGTCCGGCGTACTACCGTCAGGCCTATAAGCTGTTCGCTCCGACGGAGCAGGCCGTCCTGCTGATGGCCTCCTACGAGGAGCGCGATCTGGCCGGTCTGATGGCGTTCGCGCTGGGAAGAAGGGCGTGGTACTTTTACGGCGCGTCCTCGGACGAGGAACGTCAGCGAATGCCCACCTACGCATTGCAGTGGGAGGCGATCCGCTGGGCACGCGGGCGGGGCTGCACGGTGTACGACATGTGGGGCATCCCCGACGCCGACGAGGAGGAACTCGAAGCCCTTTTTCAGCACCGCCACGATGGGCTGTGGGGTGTCTACGGCTTCAAGCGGGGCTTCGGCGGGCAGGTCGTGCGGACGGTTGGAGCGTGGGATCGGGTCTACAGGCCGCTGCTGTACACCGCCTACCGGGCCGCCGTCGCACGCCGGGCAGGAGCAGGAACGTGACGGAGCGCGTCGTCGTGGATGCCGGTGTGGTAACCTCACTCTTCATCGAAGGCGGGGGCACATCACAGGCGCGGACGCTTTTCAGGCAGCTGGAGGCGGGCGGCGAGGTCGCCGTGCCGGGCTTCTGCTTGGCAGAATGCGCCGACGCCTTCCGCAGGCAGGCACAGAGCGGAAAAGCGTCCCCGCAGCAGGCGCAGGAATGGCTGGCCGCTCTGCGGGCGTTGCCGCTCAGGATCGTGCCCATTGGCGGGCTGCTCCCGCGTGCGCTGGCGCTCGGTCTCTCTCATGATCTCGGCGTTTATCCGGCGCTGTACATCGCGCTCGCAGAGCAACTTGGCTGCCCGCTCGTCACCGCCGATGAGCGGCTGGCGAGCGCCGCACAGTCCGAGGGGATGGTCGTATACTCCCCGGCCAGCTTCGCAGGCAGGTAACGATGAGCGAACAGGGCGAACTTGAGCACTTCCGTTTCATGCCACAGGCCCGCAACCTGCGCGGCGTTTTCCGCGCTCTGTGGGGGCTGATCGGCGTGGCAAGCGTGGTGGTCGGTCTGATGGCGATCATCGTGCTGGCGCTGCGCTTCAGGGAGGGAGGAGTCAGCGGGCGAGATGGCCTGCTCGCTCTGGGGATAACGCTCCTGATCCTGTTTTTCATCTACCGGGCGCTCCTTTCGGCCTGTGCCACCTACGTCACCTCATCGGATATCGCGCTCAGCGACGCGGGCGTCCACCTGTCCCTGACGAAACGCCGCTCCCGACTGATCCCCTGGGAGGCGATCGGCGACGACGCCGTTCGGGAGGTCAGGCCCAGGCCGATGTTCAGACCGCTTCGGCAGGATGTGCGGGCGTTTGCCGTCCATGCCCCCGGCCTCCCGCTCCTGCACCGCCTGACCGGGCTGTACTACGGCGTCGGCTTTAAGCCGGTTTTCATCGTCCACTCAGACCACGACCGGTATCAGGTGTTGATCGAACGACTGATGCTCAGGCGTGGCTCCGCCCCGTCAGAATAACATGACACGCGCAACGTTCAACCCGGACGGCGACATCGCCGCGATATGTGGATACACACCGATGCAGATTCACCCGATGGCGGTCACCGACCGCAACACCTGGAACGCCACGCTGGCGCTGATGCCCTACGCCCATGTCCTGCAAACATGGGAGTGGGGCGAGTTCAAGGCCGCCACCACCGGCTGGAAGCCGGAGCGCATCGCCTACATGCACCGGGGCGAGGCGGTGGCAATGGCGCAGGTTCTCACCCGGCAGGAAGGGCCGTTCCGCATCATGTATGTGCCGAAAGGCCCCGCCCTCGACTACACCAATCAGCCGCTCCGGCTGGCAGTCATCGAGGCGCTCAAGCGGCATGCTCTTGAGCGGGGCGCGATCTTCATCAAGATTGACCCCGACGTGGTGATCGGCGTGGGCGTGCCCGGCACACCGGAGGCTTACGAGGAGCCGCTCGGCCAGCAGATCGCCGCCGAGTGGGGACAGGCCGGATGGCGCTTCTCACGCGAGCAGGTGCAGTTCCGTAACTCGGTCATCGTTGACCTGCGGCGCAGCGAAGAAGAGTTGCTGGCCGCGATGAAGCAGAAAACGCGCTACAACGTCCGGCTGGCTGCGCGGCGGGGCGTGGAGATTCGCTTCGGCAGCGCGGATGACCTCGACCTGCTGTACAGGCTCTACGAAGAGACGGCCCGCCGGGATGACTTCGTGATCCGCCCTCTGGAGTACTACCGGCGGGCGTGGGGGGACTTCATGCGGGCCGGGCTGGCCCAGCCGATCATCGCCGAGTACAGGGGCAAAGCCATCGCCCATGTGATCATCTTCGGGTTCGGGAAGCGGGCCTGGTACTTCTACGGTGCGTCCTCCGACGAAGAGCGCAACCGGATGCCAACTTACGCGCTCCAGTGGGAGGCGATGCGCTGGGCCAGAGCCCAGAAGATGATCGTGTACGACTTCTGGGGCGCGCCGGACGACTTCCACGACGAGAACGATCCGCTGGCAGGCGTCTTCCGCTTCAAGGCCGGGTTCGGTGGGGTGGTGGTGCGCCGGATCGGCGCGTGGGATTATCCGGCCCGACCCGCGCTCTACACCGCCTACACCCGCGCCATGCCCGCCGTGCTGGGCGTGATGCGGAGCGTGGCCCGGAGGCGGCTGCGGCAGGGGAGCCATCAGACGGCCTGAACCGGCAGAGCATATCCCGCCTGAAAGGAAGAGAGATGCAGACGCTCACCGTCCAGACACAGAGGGAAAAACAGGTGGTGGACATCACCCCGGAGATCGGGCGAATCATCCGACAGCAGGGGTTCAAGGACGGCGTGTGCCATATCTTCGTCACCCACACGACCGCCGCGCTGAGCACCGCCGACCTCGACCCCGGCACCGATCTGGACATGCTCGACGCCTTCACCACGATGATCCCGGCCCTCAACTACCGTCATCCGCACAACCCCGCCCACGCGCCCGACCATATTCTGGCGACGCTGGTTGGCCCCTCGGTGGCGGTTCCGGTTGAGGGCGGGCGGCTGGTGCTGGGCACATGGCAGCGTGTGGTGCTGTTTGAGTTCGACGGCCCGCGCCGCAGGCAGATCGCCGTTACCCTGCTCCCTGAGCAGTAAAGACTGACGAGAGGTACATAATGAGCCCATCTGGAAAGTACCCGACCGACCGGCTGCCCCGCGTGCGGCTGGCGCACCTCCCCACCCCGATCGATCCGCTGCCGCGCCTGAGCGAGTATCTCGGCGGCCCGGAGCTGTTCATCAAGCGCGACGATCAGACCGGACTGGCGACCGGCGGCAACAAGACGCGCAAGCTCGAATTCCTGATCGCAGAAGCGCTCGAAGCGGGAGCCGATTCGGTGATCACCGCCGGATCGACTCAATCCAACCACGCCCGCCAGACGGCCGCCGCCGCGCGGGCCAAAGGGCTGGAGCCGCATCTGGTGCTTTACGCGCCGGGGGAGCAGCCCCCGGAGAACTTCAACGGAAACCTGCTGATCAACCATCTGCTGGGCGCGGTGATCCACTGGACGGAGGAACGCGCTCCCTACAGCCGGACAATCGGGCAGGTTGAGGCCGAACTGAAAGCCGGAGGCAAACGCCCCCATGTTGTACCCTACGGCGGCTCAAACGCCACCGGCCTGATGGGATACGTCACGGCCATGATCGAGGTCGCCGAACAGGCAGAGACGAGCGGCCCCTTTGACGTGCACGTCTTCGCCACCTCGTCCGGCGGCACACAGGCGGGCATGATTCTGGGGGCGCACCTGAGCGGACTGGAGGGAAAAACGCGCCTGCTGGGGATCAGCGTGGACGAACACAGAGAAACGCTCGCCCCGCGCGTGGCACGGCTGGCCGGTGAGGGCGCGCGCCTGCTGGGGCTTGACTGGCAGGTCGAGGCGGAGGCCGTCGAGGTCAACGACGGGTATCTGGGCGGCGGCTACGCCGTCGTCGGCGAGGCCGAACGGGAAGCGATCCGGCTGCTGGCCCGGCTGGAAGGGATTCTGGTTGATCCCGTCTACACAGGCCGGGCGCTGGCCGGGTTGATTGACCTGATCCGGCAGGGAGCGTTTGAAGCCGGGCAGCGCATCCTGTTCTGGCACACGGGCGGGACGGCGGCGCTGTTCGCCTTCACCGAAGAACTGGGGATCAGCAGCCAGCAATAGACGCCCCGAACGGCTATTCGGCAAGCTCCAGATCGTAGAAGGCCCGCACCGCCCGGCCCCGCACGTAGGCCAGGTCGGCCATTGCCTTGACCTCGACCGCCAGAGGGTAAAGGGCGAAGACTTCCAGCGCCGTCACGGCAAAGAAAGGCCCGGCCTGAACGTAAAACAGATCGGATATCTGCGTCTCAAGCCCCATGTGGAAGGTTCCACGAAGCACGTAGGTATCCGTAAAGCAGATCAGGTTGGCCGTTTTGGGGAGCGGCCTGACTTCCGGCTCAAAGTTCCCCAGGATAAGGACCTGCGGCTCGTTCTTGGGAATGTGAATCTCCCTCGCCATCACAGCCCCGAGCCGCATCCCCTGTCTGAGCGGCATCAGCGTGGCGTCGTACACCGTCAGGGTCGAGACGTTCTCGTCGTTCAAGAAGATCGTCGGGTCTCCGCGAGTCTGCAACTCACCGTATACCCGATAATGAGCGGTCAGAACAT
>DRKO01000266.1 GCA_011051745.1 Chloroflexota bacterium
AGACCCATCAGGTCGCCCGGCGCATGAGTGGCGATGATATCCTGCAACTCGCCAAGGATCATCGTCAGCAGCCGTTCCTTGATATCGCCCAGACGTACAATCGGTTTGCCAATAGCATACTGCTTGGCAAAGCGCTGAGGATCACTGACCTTAATATCCACAACCCCATGGCCCTGTAGCAAAAGCCAGCCCAGGCCCTTCCCCGGGGTTTCCAGCACGAGAGGCTGCGACGTACCCCATCCCACCTGGGGGAAGTCCCCCATATTGATGAAATAGACCTCGGCCTTGAAAGGGGTCTCAGAGCTGAATGCCTTGCCGATCAGATCCACCAGCAGAGGGACATTAGCCGTCGTGATCGTGTGGGCCCCCGGTCCCAGAACATCCAACGCCTGCCCATCACGGACGAAAACCGCTGCCTGGTTCTCCCGAACAATCACCCGTGACCCGATCCGAAAATCCCCGCTGCCAGCCTGTGGCTCGCGATAGGCCAACTCCTCACGCCCAACGTTAGGATGTTCAACTATGTCGAATATCCTTGCCATTTAACTTTCTCCCTCATAGTAGACAGGTACACAGAACACAAAACTCAGACGGATTCCTGAAGCCCTCGCATGGCCTCAACACGGCGCTTAAAGGTATTGTTGGCCTCGGTGACCAGCGCATCAAGCTGGGTGAGGACACTCCCGACTTCCTCCGTGCCGATCGCTTCTGAAAGCTGCCGCAATCCCTCTACAAGCTGATCTTTGTAAGCCAGCAATGCATGATCAAAAGCATACACGCGGTCCAGCGCGTCTTCTCTGATCTTGACCGCGTCAAAGATGCCTGCATATCCCTGCGCGGCACTCTCGATCCGGTCAATGAAGGTGCGTAGCTTGGTATCAATCCCCTGAACGCGCTCCATATACATGATACCACCGGAATCAATAAGCTGCTTTTGCAAACGGGTGAACTCGCCAAGCTGCTCCTCAAAGACACGCACCAGATGCTCCCGCAGAAGCCTGTCAGCCGCGCGCCGATCCTGCTTTGCAAAATACCCCTTGAACCCCGGCAGCTTCCGAGCCAGCTCTTCCAGAGAGCCCTGCTCCTCCGTCACCCGTTGAAAGAAATCCGTCATCAGTGTCTCCTTTCCAGACTCATTCCTACTTTGACAGGAAATACTCCGTTCCACAGAAGGGGCACTTCACCACGCCCTTCCCGGCCAGGGTAAGCTGTCCCCCACAGTATCTGCATTGCGTCAGATTGTGTAATTCTGAGGCCTCCTCCGAATACAGAATTCCCTCGTCCCAGTTGACATACCCGCTGAAGACCCCCAAGCCGACCAGCTTGTAGATCATATCCTGCACGCTCTCTCGATCAGCGTGAAGCTCAATGCTCAGATCCGAGATGTCAACACGTCCTCGCGTCTTTACCATGTCGAGTATCTTGCGAAGCTTTTCTGCCTCCGCCTGTTCGGCCTGCTCACCCCGGCTGCGAACCAGCGCGAAGATTCCGCCCCCTGCGAGAGGCCCCACGAGGAAAACAAACAGCAAACCAAACCCTAGAACAAACCCCGCAGACTCCAGGCTGCCCTGGGAAAGACCCACACCCAGAAAAGCGGCGCCGATCGCACAAATGCCCACCGAAGCCACCAGGAGCAAGATTCCAACCGTCCGAGTCATAAACAACTCACCCTTCTTTGCCTCCGTGTATGCATATGCAAGACACTATCCGAATCCCGCGCCGCCACCGCCGCCGCCCCCTCCACCGCTGAATCCCCCGCCGCTAAAGCCGCCCCCGCTGAATCCGCCGGAACTGGACGAGCGGGGAACACTCGTCATGGCACGGGTCGTTGAATTAAGCATCGTGAATAGCCCTGATGAGACGCTTTCCAGACCGCCAAACATTCGATCACTCATTCCGTCAAGGGAAGGAGCCGGACGTACCCGCTGATCCCGAAGATCGGGAGCCAGCCCGCCTCCGGGGCCCCCGCCGGACGACACCCTTCGATGGTAGGGGTGATAGGGCATCCCAACAGGGATGTACCAGCGCGGGACAGGCGTAGTCGGAATGCGGGAGAACTTCTTCACCCAGGCCCGTTCCAGCCCGAACGCGACGGCGTAAGGCAGATACCGATCGAACAGATCGGTCGCCTGCTCGAGATCGGTATAGCGCTCTGCATTCCTGAGATACGTCTTAAAGGCCCTCCACTTGGCCGCTTCCTCAGCTCCCTTTCGGGTCTTGGTCGGCATCACCCGGCTCACAACGATCAGCGCCAGCGATATGACAGCAAGCGAGGTAAAGGGGCACAGGATGGTCTGCACGCGGTCGGCGAACCCCGCCGCTGCGCAGAAGCCAACTCCCATCGAGAGAACCAGCCCGGCGATGCCCAGCCCGAGATACCGCCCCCGAACTGCCTTCGGGCTTGCGGGGAACAGGCCTTCTTTAACAGCCTCCTCATACAGGGCCTTCTGGAGCACCGGAATGTGCCGATAGAATTTATTCCGCAGATCGTCAAGCCCTACCTGATCTCGACGGCCAAACATCTTAGAGAGGAGCAACTTCTCGTAGCTCCGCAGAGGACCCGCGAAGTCCTTCTCACGATGGAACACGAAGCCACGAGAGGCCAGGGAGGAAAGGCCGAAAACCTCTCCCTCACGCTCCTCCATGACAATCGCCCCCCGCCGGGCCAGGTCCAGCAGCGTTGCGATAATATCCTGCGTATCTGCCTTCTCATCTACCAGAGTACCCGCCAACCCGGGGGGCAGATCGGACGGCGGTTCCGTCAGATACTCAGGGACAGATCCCACCCTGGGATCACGCCCGGCGAAGAGCCACAGGAAGTAGACCCCCATCAGCCCCCCCACGAGCAGCAGCAAACCCAGCCCAAAGCCCAGAAGATTCAGAATGGGCCGCCAGGTCTCGTTCCACGCCTGCTCCCGCTCGTATGCCTCCTGCCAGGGCGGCTTAACATTCGGGACAAAGCCATGGGGGAAACGCACCCCCCCCTCAAACTCCTGATCGGCGGGGATGTTGAAAGCCTGGAACGTAACCGTCGTCAGGTCATCAGAGATGGTATATGTGGCATCCACACCGAAGAAGGCAGGCTCAATACTCGTGTCAACCGTTGCCCCCGGCGGCATATGCACAATGACGGTGGACGACTCTATAGGAAAGTCATGATCCGGCCCCACCGCCTTCCAGAAGAACCGATCCCCCACTTCCTCATTGATAATCAGCCCACCTGTAACCGTGTACTCAACCGTGAAGACGCGCGTCGCATCCCGCGTGGGAGGATAAAACCAGTAGATCACATACTCCCCGCTGTCGCGATCCACGTAATAAGTCCCCGGTGCTTCCGAGCGAGACTCGGTATACCACCCGGACTCATCTCCAACGATGACATCCTCTATAGAGACAAACTGGTTAATCGGGATATTGCGGAATCCAAACGTGAA
>DRKO01000267.1 GCA_011051745.1 Chloroflexota bacterium
CCGCCAGTTCCGCTTCGTAGTCCACTTTTTCGGTTGAGCCGGGGGGCCAGGAGATGGTCTCTTCCGGGCCGATCAGGGAGGAGGGGAACTTGGCGAACAGAACGGGACTTGTGGGCTTCTCAAGGTTCTGCTCGCGACAGTGATCGGCGTAATTCAGGCCCACACAGATAATCTTGCCGGGATCGGGGACAGGAGGGAGAAGACGCACACCGGAAAGCGGGTGAACGAATGAGGCATTTTCAGAATCAAGATCGGCTGATTTAACCCAGTCTGTGATCTGGCGGGCGACCTGCCACACCTCCCCGCCCCGCCGGAGAAAGGAGAGCATATCAGAGGGAAAGTCCGTGCCTGCCCGCCCGACGCGCCCCTCGATCCCCCGGAAAGCCGGATACGCCCGCGCCAGATCGATCACCCAATCATCGAACACAGTCCCCAGACGGGGGATACCGGAGAGAGAATAGGTCACCAGTTTCAAGATGCTGTTCTCCTGCGCTCAAAGGGTTCATCCACAGGCCGCCCGGCACACCCTCACCCCCGGCCGGATTCGTCTGTGGAGGCGGAAGACTTCTCATCTCGCGGCGGGTTTACAAGGCTCTGCTCGACGTTGTTAAGATGGTTCAGCATCGCCTGACGGGCAGCCTCCGGATCACGGGCCTTGAGCGCAGCCACGATGGCGCGGTGGTCTTCAAGCGCCCTTTCCGGCACGCCGGGGATGGCAACTGTCCGGCTACGGCTGGCAAGGCCCAGCCGACTGATGCTCGCCATGAAGCGGCTCAGGATCGGGTTCCCTGCCGCCTCGGTGATCAACTCGTGCAGTTCAAGGTCCGCTTTCAGAAAGGCCTGATGGTCGCCGACGCTCGCGCTGGAGCGGGCCAGACACTTCTCCAGCTCCGCGATCTGTTCATCAGAGATGCGCTGAGCGGCCAGCGCGGCGATGCCCACCTCAACGATCTTGCGGGCCTCGAAGAGCTGCAGAAACGTTGAATCGTCGAGCGAAAAGACAAAGTCAAGATGCTCAACCAGCAGCTCCGGCTCCAGAGAGCTGATGTATGTGCCATCCCCCTGCCGCATCTCGACGATATTCATGATAGAGAGGGCCCGCAGCGCTTCTCGCAACGAGGGGCGGCTGACCCCTAACATGGCGGCCAGTTCGCGCTCAGGGGGGAGTTTATCGCCAGCGCGGAGTTGCTTCTCCCTGATCAGGGAGAGCAGGCGGGCGATAATCTGTTCAGCGACGCCGCTCTTTTTGACCGGCCCAAACGATGAGGTCATGATCACATCCCGGTTGCAGTCCCCCCACCCTGGAGCCAGACAGAGGGGAACACAGGTAAAAAGGTAAGACCATTTTACCACAGGATACGCGATCCGGATGAGCGAGTCAAGTCTCTGTGGGGGTTTTTTCCGCTCTCCCTGAACGCTCCCCTGTCCGCAGCCCCACCCTTACAAGTCCTTACAATTCCGGCAGGGGTGCTTGTGCCGCGTTAGCGGAGAATGATATAATCGCTGGCACATCTGTTATATCCGCACCATGACGCAAAATGAGGCAGACGGTGGCATCACCCCCCCTCACAAAGCCCGCTTACGATCTCGCCAGCCTGCGGGATCAATTTGAGGTGACCCGGCAGGGACTCGCCTATTTGAACCACGCCGGTATGTCCCCCCTCCCTACCCCGGTCAGGCAGGCGATGGTGGAGGCCATTGACCGGATGGCCCGCGAGGGGAGCCGCGTCTACACCGAGTACCTCACGCCGTTGCTTGAAGACCTGTCCCAACTGGTGGCCCGACTGGTCAACGCACAGGCGGAGGAAGTGGCTTTTGTCCAGAACACCTCCACCGGCATCAACCTGATCGCGCAAAGCCTGCCCCTCCGGCAAGGGGATAACGTGCTCCTGTGCGATGTCGAGTTCCCTTCCAACGTCTACCCCTGGCTAAACCTGGCCCAGCGGGGGATCGAAACAAAGATCATTCCGTCCCGGGACGGCGGCCTGACCCTCGAAGGGCTGGAGGCAGCACGCGACACCCGGAGCCGGGTGGTAGCCGTCAGCGCAGTGCAGTTCTTCACGGGACGCAGGGAAGACCTCATGGAACTGGGGCAATACTGCGCCGGACATGACCTCTGGCTGATCGTGGATGCGATTCAGGCTGCCGGGATCGTCCCGATTGATATGCAAGAGATGGGCATCCACGCTCTGGTGACGGGCGGGCAGAAGGCCCTGATGGCCCCCGCCGGGCAGGGCTTTATGGTGATCCGTAGCGACCTGATCGAGCAGATGCAGCCGATCTTCGCGGGGGCTACCTCGGTGGCGAACTACGAGCACTGGCTACACTACGATCTCAGCCCCAGACCGGGGGCAGCGCGGTTCCAGCTAGGAACGGCGAACATCGCCGGGCTGGCCGGGCTGCGGGCGGCGATTGAACTCCTGCTGGAGATCGGAGTAGAATACATCGCGGAATGGGTCACCCATCTGAGCGATCTGGCTATCGCCGATCTGACAGAGCGGGGATACCGGGTGATCACGCCAGCCGACCCCGGCCACCACGCCAACATCGTCACCTTCGCCTGGGAGGGCGACCCGGAGGCTATCGTCAAAGCGCTTGAGAGGCGAAACATCATCCTCAGGCCTCACCAGGACGCAGCCGGTAACCATTACTTACGAATTTCGAGCCACTGTTATAACACCGAAGAAGAAGTTTTATGCGTTGGGGAAGCGTTAGAGGAAGGGTCTCATGAGTAATATAAAGCCACTTGCAGCCCAGATTGCCCAGCAGCAGGCCGCCCAGAAGCGACAGGGCAAGGGGAGCACCTCGCCGGAAGCCGAGCAAGGGGAACGTTACGGCGTCGGTGCTGGCGAAAACTGGATGCCGCCGCCCGTTAACAGCATCGAGGACACCGGCCTGAACATGCTCGCCCTTGCCGAGCTGGTCCTCAAGGTTCTCTATTTCAGCGGGAACCTGACGGGCTACCAGATCGCCGAGATCGTCAAGCTGCCCTTTAACGGCGTGGTTGACCAGCTCATGGAATACCTGAAGCGTGAGCGGGCGGTTGAGGTCAAGGGGAGCGGCGGGATCGGCGAAGGGGCCTACCAGTACGTGATCACGGGCGTGGGAATCGAGCGAGCGCGTGAGGCTCTGGAACGCTCCCATTACGCCGGACCGGCTCCCGTCCCTCTGGAGTTCTACAACAAGGCCATCAAAGAACAGCCCCAGCGGGTGCGGGTCACGCCTCAGGTCCTTGATCAGGCGCTCTCCCACCTTGTCATTTCGCAGAAAATCCGGGATATGGTCGGCCCCGCCGTCAACTCGGGCCGTTCGATCTTCCTCTACGGGCCGCCCGGAAACGGCAAGACGACGATCTCCGAAGCGGTAGGGCGGGTCGTCCTCGGCAAGGGGATGTACATCCCCTACGCGATTGACATAGACGGGCAGGTGGTGAACGTCTTTGACAGCGTAAACCACGAGCTCGCCGATGACCAGCCCAACGGTTCAGGGCGGTTGCGTTCCGATCCGCGCTGGGTGCGCATCAAGCGACCGGTGATCATGGTCGGCGGCGAACTGACGCTGGAGAGTCTGGACCTCGTCTACGACCCGATCAACAAATTCTACGAGGCTCCCTTCCAGGTCAAGGCCAACGGCGGCATGTTCCTGATTGACGACTTCGGTCGCCAGCAGGTACGCCCCCGTGATCTGCTCAACCGCTGGATCGTCCCACTGGAGAAGCGGATTGACTTCCTGACGCTGCACACAGGCCGCAAGCTGGAAGTCCCCTTCGACGTGCTGATCGTCTTCTCAACCAACCTGGAACCCCGCGATCTGGTGGATGAGGCGTTCCTGCGGCGTATCCGCCACAAGATCGAGATCATAGACCCGACCTACGAGGAGTTCCGGGAAATCTTC
Source organism: Chloroflexota bacterium (assembly GCA_011051745.1). Taxonomy (GTDB): domain Bacteria; phylum Chloroflexota; class Anaerolineae; order Aggregatilineales; family UBA3940; genus DRKO01. The sequence goes on from DRKO01000267.1 coordinate 3,895, forward strand.
ATCCGCGTGGCCGCAGCACACGGGCTGCCCTACGATGACCGGATGCTCGCCTACCTGATCCAGGAATGGTATATCAAGGAGGATCGGTCTCTGCGTGCCGTCCACCCGCGTGACCTGATCGGCCAGATGAAGGACATCGCCAGCTATCTGGGCGTCCCCTTTGAGATGACGCGCGATCTTATTGACCGGGCCTGCGAAGCGTACTTCGTCGAGCTCTAGGCCCCTACCCTGACCCTGCCGGGCTGGTGTCCCCTCTGAACAGAGAGGCCGGGACGCCAGCCCGCTTTCATCTGCCAGCCTATGCCATCACAAAAGCTTCCGTTAGACGATTTCTACCGGGGACGCATCCTCAACTTCGGACACCGGGGCGCCCGCAAGCAGGCCCCGGAAAACACCCTTCCGGCCTTTAAGCGAGCCGCCGAACTGGGCGCGGACGG
>DRKO01000268.1 GCA_011051745.1 Chloroflexota bacterium
GATATGCGCTCATCATCGCGGGAACGCATGCGGCGCTGGCTCTGCTGGACTGGCTCAGCCTGGCCCTGTTGCCCCGCCTCAAACGCTCATTCGGGCCGGTTACTCCCCCTCTGATCAGCCTGACGATCCTGCGAGCACTTATCACCACCCTGATCGGGCTGATCGGGAACCGGAGCGAAGGGGCGCTCATTGCCGCTTTACTCATCCAGGCCGGCATCCTGATCATCAGCCTGTACGCCCTCTGGATCGAGCCGTTCCGGCTGACCGTCAGCCGCGAAACGTTGCAGTCCGACCGTCTGGACGCCAGCGCGCCACCGGTGCGCGTGCTGCATCTGAGCGATCTACACATCGAGCGGATCACGGCACGAGAACGCCGCCTGCAGGTGCTGATCGAGGAACTCGCGCCGGACATCATCGTCTTCAGCGGCGACTTTGTTAACCTCTCCTACCCGGACGACCCGGAGACTCTCGCCGCCATCCGGGAGGTGATCAGCCAGTGGCAGGCCCCCGGCGGGGTGTTCGCCGTCTCAGGTAGCCCGCTCGTCGAGAGTCAGGAGATGGTCGGGCGGTTCGTGCGCGGGACGGGCATTCGCTGGCTGCGCGACGAGGCGGTCGAGGTCGAAGTGCGCGGGCAACGGCTGACCCTGATCGGCATTACCTGCGCTCACGACCCGGAGGATGACGCGGCCAGGATGCGGCGCGTCGTCCAGAGCGTGCCGGAGGAATGCTTCAAGCTCCTGATCTTCCACCATCCCGACATCGCGCCTCAGGCGAGCGAAGCGGGGGTAGACCTCTACCTGTGCGGGCACACGCACGGCGGGCAGTTGCGGCTGCCGTTCTACGGGGCGCTCATCACCAGCTCGACGCTGGGGAAACGCTTCGAGATGGGACGTTATCAGGTTGGAAAGATGACGCTGTACGTCAGCCGGGGGATCGGGATGGAAGGGGCCAGCGCACCCCGCGCACGGTTCCTCTGCCCACCGGAGATCATCTTATGGACACTGGCCGGGTGCTCGAAGAGAGCCTGACACAGGCGCGGCGGCGCAACATGGTTGTGCTCATGAGCACAACGCTTCTGATCGTGGGGGCACGCTTCACGTGGTGGCGGCTGATCCCCCTGCACCTGCGAACTCTGAACGCCAGCGATCAGCAGGTGGGGCTTGTCTTCACCGTGATGTGGCTGCTGGGACCGGCGCAACTGGTGGGCGGGCTGATCAGCGACCGCTGGGGACGCCGATTCGCCATTGCCATCCCCAGCCTGATTCTGGTTCCGATCCTGATCTTCGGGGCGCTGGCCCAGCACTGGTTGTGGCTGGCCTTCATGCTCTGGCTGGTCGGGATCATCAGCAGCATGCAGCGACCCGGTTTTCAGGCCCTGCTGGCAGAGAGCGCCACCGACGACGACCGGGGGCGGGTTTTCGGGGGCTTTCACACCATTGTTGCGCTGGCAATGATGCTCGGCCCGGCGGTGGGGGCCGCGCTCCTCCCCCTGCTGGGCATCAGCGGGCTGATCTGGGCCACCGCGATTCTGGCGCTGATCGCGGGGCTGGGCCGCCTGCTGCTTCTGCGGGAAGGGCAGTTCGCCAGCGTCGCCAGCCGCGCCAGCCAGATCGGGCTGGGCGAGATTCTGCGGGAGCCGCTGTTCCGGCGGCTGATTGTGGTCAACAGCCTCTTTCTACTGCTCCTGAGCCTGACGCGCGACGGGCCTTTTGTCACCCTGCACGCCGCCGACAGCCTGGGGCTGGACGAGCAGGCCGTCAACCTGCTGTTCGCCATCGGCGGGACGGGGGCCGCCGCGATCTCGGTGGTGGGCGGGGCGCTGAGCGACCGGATCGGAGGGCGACGCAGTAGCGCGCTGGGGCTGGGGCTGCACGTCCTGCTGCTGCTTCTGTGGGGGATACTGGGATGGGATGGATGGCCGGGCGCGTTTCTGTTCGGGCTGAGCTGGATCATGCTCCAGATCGGGGTGGTCGGATATCTGACATGGTTCAGCGTGTTCGCTCCGGCAGCCGTCCGGGGGCGCGTGCTGGGGCTGGTGGGAGCAATCGCCTCGATCATCAGCGCCGCTGGCCCGCAACTCGGAACCTGGCTGAGGAGCGCCAGCCTTTCGCTCCTCACCGGCCTGTCATCAGGCGCTCACCCAGAGGAGATGGCGCAGCTCGCATCAAGCGCCCCCTTCGCGCTGGCGCTGATGATCGCCCTCCTGCTGGGGGTTCTGGTGCTTCGGATGCCGGGACGGCACGAACTGGCCCGATGGGGGCTCGGAACGGACGAGGCGGAGCTTCCGCCCCCCGGCCCGCCCTCAGCCTGAGTCGGTCCCCTCCGAACAGGCATGTAACACCGTTTCGATGGCATGTCGCATCTGGCGCAGGTGCGTCCGATCATGCTGGGCGGTGAAGTGCACCATCTCCCCAAAGGTGGTGGGGCCAAAGATGGCATGACGGGCCGGTCGTTGCCACACATCCGGGGGGAGGCCACGCAGCCAGGCGACCATCTCAGCACGCAAACGGGCAAACTCCTCAAACGCCTCATCCAGAGAGACACGGGCATACTCCGAGGCTCTGGCCCAGGGGTCGTAATTGGCGGAGAGGAAGGGGTTTGTCTCGGATAAAATCCGCTCCAGACGAACCCGATCTTCCTCAGCCGCGTAATCCCGCAGGTGGCAGACAATATCACGGGCCGACCACTCACCCTCGGCGGGGTTACATTCCAGCACGTCGGGCGGGTACGAACGGCGCAGGTCATCAATGGCCGCCGGAAAGACGGCCAGGCGCACAAGCAGCGCCTCACGGCCAGCCGAACGGGGGGGAAGAGTCTCCAGCCAGCCCGATTGAACAAGAGAGACGAACCGCTCATAGCTCCCGTACCCATCCGGGCAGGTCCCGTCCTCCGGCGGGGGAGCGCCGTCCCCGGAAACCCAGTACACGTTCAGCCCGATCTGCGCCGCCGCCGCGATGTCACCCGTCCACCGGTCGCCCACCATGATGGCCTCGTGCGGCTCAACATCCAGCCGGAGGAGTATCTCGCCGTAGTATTCCGGCTGGGGTTTGCCAAAGTGCATGGTCTCCAGACAGGTGATCAGGGCGAAGGGGTAGGCCTCCGGCGAAATCCCACCCCAGTCCATCCGCTGGAGGATGGTCGTCAGCGGAACCGCCGGATCGGTCGCCACGGCCACCCGGTAGCCCCGCTCAAACAGCCAGCTCAGCAGGCCGGAAGTGGCAGGGCGGGGATGAACCAGCGGGCGCAATTCGGGGTAACGCCCGGCGTAAAACCGCTCAAAAAGCGGCTTCAACTCCGCCGGATCGCGCCTGAGAAGGGCGGAGAAGTTCTCCAGGAAGCGGTCGTAGAGCGGACGGGTGGGGTTGCGGGCGTCAAGCGCCTGCTCGTAGGCGGCCATGATCTGCCGGAGGGCCTTTTCCGGCGGGAGAAGGTGGGCAAACTCCCCGGCCAGCATCCAGAGATAGCGGGAGAAAAAGGCCTCTGTGCCGGTCTGGATGAGCGTATCGTCGAGGTCGAGCAGGACGGCCTTTATCATGATTCTCCTCGCTCAAGAAAGGTGAGCAGATCGGGACGCTCGGCGGCGCACAGTTCACAGCCGACGTACGGATCGGGAATCTCGACATCATGCTTACGGCAGCGAGCGGTCACCACCACCCGCCGCCCCAGACCGAAAATGAAGCCCCGCTCGATCCGGGCCTGTAATTCAAGGTACTCACTGGCGTTGGCCCACAGAATCTCAGGGACAGGACAACGCCTGCAATCCGAGGGACGCCATGCCTTTGAGAGCAACAGGCGGCATTCCTGCCGACTGCGTCCCCGATGGAAATCTTCATAGTAGTAGCGACATTCCTTCCCGGCAGGCGTTTTCATCCGAGAGCTCCCTTACAGGCAAAACCAGAGTACCGCGTCCCTTCCCTGCTATCCGGCCATATTATGCCACATCTACCCCGCTTAGCCATTGAGCGCCGGAAGCGCAGGGCGAGCGAAACCGGCAAGCAGCAGAGCGGCTACAGACACGCTCCGGAGGCAGACCGTAGCCCGCCCCCGGAGCGAGAAAGAGAGACTGCCCCTCGCAGGGTGGCAAGGAGCTTTCCCGGCCCTTTTATGCCCAGAACATCTCGCCCGCTTCCTCAAAGATGACGGCTTCTTTCAGGTTGGCGATGGCTTTAGACAGCCCTTCGTCGGGGTTCATCAGCGCGTCCTCGTGCTCAATCGAGATCACGTAGTCATAGCCGATGAGGCGCAGCGTACTGACGATGTCCCGCCAGACCTCGACACCGTGCCCGTAGCCAATGGTGCGGAAGGTCCATGAGCGCTTCGGAATCTCCCCGTAAGGCCTGTGATCGTTGCAGCCGTTCACGGCGGTGTTGAAGGGGTCCACGTAAACATCTTTGCCGTGCACATGAAAGATCGCGTCGCCCAGCGCCCGGATGGCAGCGACCGGATTAACGCCGTTCCACCAGAGATGACTGGGGTCAAAGTTGCAGCCCAGTAACGGGCCGACCGCCTCCCGCAGACGCAGGAGGGTATCCACATTGTAGACCAGCATACCGGGGTGCATCTCAAAGGCAACCCTGACGCCATGATCCTCAATGTAGCTGTAGGTCTGCTCCCAGTAAGGGATCGCCACCTCGTTCCACTGGTAATCGAGCATCTCCAGAAAATGCGGCGGCCAGGCGCAGGTGATCCAGTTGGGCATGGTGTCATCCGGTGTGCCC
>DRKO01000269.1 GCA_011051745.1 Chloroflexota bacterium
ACCTGACAGGAAAAAGGTGTAAAAGCCCTCAAATAACTGCCCAGCACACACCGGGGTGCCACCGGAGCCGCAGAATGCGTTACCGATGGGGCGTTGTAGTGGGCTTGCTGGTGGTCCTCCTGGGCAGCGCCGGGCTTGGGATTCGCGCCTGGCTCTTCACCGATCTTCCCGATGTGGACGATCTGGACGCGGGGCTGCACACTCCCTCCATACGCATTACGGATCGGTACGGGCGGCTACTCTACGAGGTGATGGGAGAGGCCAGAGGACGGCACACCGTTGTTCCCCTCGAAGCGATCCCATCGGAATGTGTGCAGGCCACAATCGCCACCGAGGACGCCAATTTCTACACCAACCCCGGCGTTGATCTGCTGGCCGTCATCCGCGCTGTCTGGATCAACCTGCGGGGAGGAGAGGTGATCTCCGGCGCCAGCACAATCACTCAGCAGGTGGCACGTAATCTCCTGCTCACCCCGGAAGAACGCGCCGAGCGGACACTGACACGCAAGCTACGGGAAAGCATTCTGGCTTATCGGCTGGCCCGCCGCTACGACAAGGAAGACATCCTGGCGCTTTACCTCAACCAGACCTACTACGGCAATCTGGCCTATGGGATTGACGCTGCCGCGCGTGCTTACTTCGGGAAGTCGGTTTCCGATTTGAATCTGGCGGAATGTGCCCTGCTGGCAGGCTTACCGCAGGCCCCAGCACTGTACGATCCCCTCACCAACCCCGACGCCGCCCGCGAGCGTCAGGCTGTTGTGCTGGGACTGATGACTGAAAAAGGGATTATCAGCGAGGGGGCGGCGGAAGCAGCCCGCCGCGAGCCGCTCGCCTTCGCCAGCGAGCGGTACAATCTTGAAGCGCCTCATTTCGTGATGAGCGTTTATGCCCGGCTTGAAGAACTGCTTCCCCCCGAAACACTTCGCAGAGGCGGGCTGGTAGTGCGGACATCCCTCGATCTGGACTGGCAACACACCGCCGAGCGGATCATCCGCCAGCAGCTTGAGCAACTCAACGATCCACCAGGGGACGAGCCGCCCCACAATGCCCACAACGCAGCGCTCGTTGCGCTCGACCCGCACACCGGGCAGGTGCTTGCCCTGGTGGGCAGTCCCGACTACTTCGACCCCGCGATCAGCGGTTCTATCAATTTAGCGATCGCTCCCCGGCAGCCGGGTTCGACGATGAAGCCGTTCACCTACGCGGTCGCGTTCGACCCGACCCACCCCGATCCGTGGACGCCCGCCACTATGGTTCTCGACGTGCGCACCTCTTTTATCACACGAGAGGGATTCGCTTATACGCCTCTTAACTACGACCGGCGAGAGCACGGTCCGGTACTTGTGCGCGAGGCGCTGGCTTCCAGTTACAACATTCCGGCGGTGATTGCCCTGAATACGATCGGAGTGGACAGTCTGCTCGCCTTCGTAGCACGGCTGGGGATCACCACCTTCTCAGCACCGGAGAATTACGATCTATCCCTGACACTGGGAGGAGGAGAGGTACGTCTGCTGGAACTGACAGCCGCTTATGCAGCCTTCGCGAACGGAGGCCGGGCTGTCAGGCCGGTGATGATTCTGGAAGTCAGCGATGCAGAAGGAACGGTGCTCTTCTCACAGAGCTCCGGAGTAGGGGGGCAGGTGATGGACCCGCGCGTGGCTTGGCTCATCAGCGACATTCTGAGCGACAATAACGCCCGTGCACCGGCTTTCACCACCCACAGTATCCTTCAGATCGGGCGACCGGCAGCCGTCAAAACAGGGACGACGACCGATTTTCGCGATAACTGGACGGTTGGCTTCACCCCGAATCTGGTCACGGGAGTATGGGTCGGCAACGCGGACGGCAGCCCGATGTTCGATGTGAGCGGGATAAGCGGGGCTGGGCCGATCTGGCATCACTTCATGCGGGCCGTACTGCGGGGCCAGCCAGAACTCGACTTTGAGCAGCCGGAGGGACTGGTACAGGTCGAGATTTGCTCTCTCTCAGGGCTGCTTCCCACTCCCGACTGCCCGTACACCCGCAGGGAGTGGTTCATTGCGGGGACAGAGCCTGCCGAACCGGATACATTCTATCAGCGCGTCACAATTGACACCGCTACAGGCCTGCCTGCCGATGCGACAACTCCACCAGAACGCCGCCGCGAGGAGGTTTTTCTTGACCTGCCACCGCAGGCGCACGAGTGGGCACGCCGCGAAGGATTGCCGCTGCTTCCCGATCAGATGGCCCTGTCAGTAAACAATCCCCGGCCGATCCTGTTCAGCGTCGTATCACCAGAGGCCAACACGATCTACCGGATAGACGCCGCCCTGCCGATTGAAGCACAACGGCTGCGGGTTGTGGCCGTTGGACCGCCCGGCCTGCACGATGTGACGATTTACCTGGATGATAGCCTGCTGGCAAGGATTGAGTCGCCACCCTTTGAGACATGGTGGACGCTTCGGACGGGCACACACACGATTTATGCCACAGGGATTACGGCTCAGGGAGAGCACATCATGAGTGACACGATCTCCTTCCTCGTCAACCCAGCGGAGTAAAGCCATGATAGAGGGCATTCCCCACCCCTGGAATCTGCCGCCAGGCGAGGCCATCGCCCTGCAGAACAGGCTGGCGGCCCAGGTTGACACACAAACCCCCATTGATCTGGACAACCTGGAGCTGGTCGCCGGGGTGGACGTTAGCGTCAAGCACGACGTCAGCCGGGCAGCGATCGTCATCCTGACATACCCGGAACTGAGTGTGATCGAAGCTGTCACGGCGCGGATGCCCACCACTTACCCCTACATCAGCGGGTTGCTCAGCTTCCGCGAGGGGCCGGTAATTCTGGCCGCACATGAAAAGCTGCAACACCAGCCGGATGCCTATATCTTCGACGGGCAGGGGATTGCCCATCCCCGCCGGATAGGGATCGCCAGCCACATCGGGCTGTGGCTGGATTCACCGACGATCGGCTGCGGGAAAACCCGGTTGGTCGGCTGGCACAAGCCAGTTGGGCCTGAGAAAGGCATGTATCAACCACTGTGGCATAAGGGTGAGCAGATCGGCGTGGTGCTGCGCACACGCACCAACGTGAAGCCGGTTTACGTCTCTGTCGGACACCGCGCCACGCTCGAAACGGCGCGTGAACTGGTGCTGCGCTGCACAACACGCTACCGCTTGCCGGAGCCGATCCGCGCCGCACATCGCATTGCAGGGGAATTTTAGTGACGAACAGCGGCCTGCCTCTTTCCGTATTGCCGGGGACGTTCGCGATCTGCCGATTAGGTGCGGAGGCTCCTATCCCAACCTGGATAGAGGGAGACTTCCTTGCCATTACCCGGACGGTTGATGAACTATCCATCGTTTGCCCGGCGGCCTGCGTGCCGGAAGAGATTCAACAGGAAGGAGGCTGGCGATGCCTGAAGGTCAGAGGGCCGCTTGACTTTGCGCTGACCGGCGTGCTGGCTTCGCTGGCCGGGCCGCTGGCTGAGGCTGAGATCAGTCTCTTTGCCATCTCAACCTATGAGACGGACTACGTGCTGGTCAGGGAGGCCGATCTCCAGAAGGCTATTAAGGTGTTACTGCAGGCAGGGCATCACTTCTCTGACGAGCGCTGAACGGTTCGATCGGACTATTTCACCGGGCTTGCGGGCTGCTCCTGCGGGGTCACCGGCTGGCGCTTCCGGGTGTTGACGATCCCGATCCCGGCTATAACCAGCGCCGCGCCCCCACCCAGAAACCAGTCCAGACGTTCACGGAGAAAGATCACGCCCAGCACAACCCCGACCACAGGGATCACATAGGTGACCATAGTAGCACGGGTGGCCCCGATGCTCTGGAGCAGGTAGAAGTACAGGATATAAGCCACGCACGTTCCCAGCAGGCCCAGCCAGACCAGCGCCAGCCAGGTCAACGGCAGGGCCGGTAACCCGAAAGGCGACTCGAAAACCGGGACGGCCAGCCAGACCACCGTATCCGCGACGGCCAGCGAAGCAAACGCCTGCAGGATGGGAGAGACTTCGTGCAGGTTTCGCCGGGCGAACACCGAACTGCTGGCGTAGGAAATAGCCGCCACCAGCACGGCTAACTGTCCGAGCACCGCGTCACGACCGGCTCCGTATCCGACATCACGCCCCACAAGCAGCACCACCCCGCCGAAGCCGGTCAGCAGGCCGATCGCTTTCCTCAGGGTGATGCGCTCATCGTGCAGGAACAGGTGGGCGATCACCAGGGTAAACAGGGGGACCGCGCCGTTCAGGATTGAGGCCACGCTGGAATCAATGTGCTGCTCGCCCCATGAGATCAACACGAAGGGGAGGGCGGTGTTTGTAACACCCAGCATCCCCAGTCCGACCCAGAGCCAGCGTCGGGAGGGTAAGGAGGGCCGCCATAGCAAGACGGCGACCAGCAACCCTAACACGCCGAACAACAACCTCAGGGCCACCAGCGCAAAGGGGCCGATCTCCTCAAGAGCGATCTTGATCCACAGGAACGAGGACCCCCAGATCGCCCCAAGAAGTATGAATAACACCCAGTCCCTAAGTTTCATGAGGAATCCTTGGAAAGAATCGTCCTCTCCCTGCCGCGTGGAAGGCAGAACGCAAGACCTCGATTCAGGTCAGTTGCAGGGGCCTGCTTCAGTGGGGCCTGATTGTAAACGGGAAGAACCAAAAAGCCCACCCGGACGTGTCCGCGCTGGCAGATGATCCTTCGCGAACGCCAATCGAAAGGAGGGGGCGCTTCTCGTGCCCCCTCCCGGTAATCAGGCCGGAACGCTTCGCGCCGTCAGATGTGGATGTACCCACCCACCAGACCGTGTGCGGCCTCCATCAGAACCTCGCTCAGTGTCGGATGAGCGTGTACGTTACGCGCGATCTCCTCGGCGGTCAGTTCTGCATTATGGGCCAGCGTGTACTCCGGCAAAAGCTCGGTGACATCCGGGCCGATCATGTGAGCACCCAGAATCTCGCCGTAGCGGGCGTCAGTCACCAGCTTGACAAAGCCCAGCGACTCGCCCAGCCCCAGCGCCTTACCGTTGGCCTGGAAGGGGAAACGGGCCACACTGACCTCGTACCCGGCCTCTCTGGCCTGCTCTTCAGTGTACCCGAAGCTGGCGATCTGCGGCTGGCAATAGGTGCAGCGGGGCATCATCCTGTAGTCAAGTTCCACTGTCTCGTGCCCGGCGATGGTCTCCGCCGCGACGATCCCCATCGCGCTGCCCACGTGCGCCAGCATCAGCTTGCCTGTCACGTCACCGATGGCATAGACGTTCGGCACGTTCGTGCGCATGTGCTCGTCTATCTCAATAAAACCGCCACGCTCGGTGAGCCTGACACCCAGATTCTCCAGCCCGAAGCCTTCAACGTTGGGGGCAAACCCGATCGCCACCAGGACTTTCTCGGCTTCAAGCGTTTGCTCACCATCCGGGCCAGAGACCTTAACGGCTGCGCCCGCACCCGTCCTCTCAACCGCTTCAACGCGCGTGCCGGTCATGAATTTGATCTTCAGCCGCTTATAAGCCTTTTCCAGCTCCGCGCTGATGTCCGGGTCCTCCAGAGGGGCAAGACGATCCAGCATCTCAACGATGGTCACGTCGGCCCCATAGCTGGCCCAGATGTAGCTGAACTCCAGCCCGATCGGCCCTGCACCCACCACCACAACCTGCTGAGGCACGCTGTCTGAGAGGATGGCAGGGAGATAGGAGACGATAACATCGTCTTTATCCAGTTCGATCCCCGGAATGGTGCGCGGATGCGCTCCGGTTGCGATGACGAGGTTCCTGAAAGTGAGCGTTTCCTCGCCGCCGTCATTCAGCGCGACGGTGAGTGTATTGGCGTCCCTGATCGTCCCCCAGCCTTCGTAGGTGTCTATCTTGTTCTTCTTCATCAAGAAGCCAACACCCTTAACCAGCCGACCACTGACCTGGCGACTGCGCTTGAATGCCACCTGATAATCTACTTCGAGGTTCTCAAAGCTGAATCCAAACTCTTTAGCCCGGTGCCGGACGATATGAGCCAGCTCCGCGTTCCTGAGCAATGCTTTTGAGGGAATACACCCAACATTAAGGCAGACGCCCCCCCAGTACTTCTTCTCAACAATGGCAACCTTCAGGCCAAGCTGCGCGGCACGGATGGCACAGACGTACCCGCCGGGGCCTGCACCGAGAATGACGACATCATACTCGCTGGGCATGATTTCTCCTTTTTGAATCGGTTAGCAGGGCTACCAGCAACCAACAGGGTAACTCCTGTAATTGTAATTCGGGAGCGGCGGGCTTTCCAGAGCGCCTCTCCCCTCTGAACATCTGTGAACTGCCCTCAGGCTTGATTATCCTCCTGCCCTGACTATACTTGATGATGGAATCAGGGACCGATCCACCTGAATGCTGACAATACCGGGACTGTACGCCAACAGGAGGCATTGCGATGCTACGTGGCAGGAAATCAGAGTCCGAAGTCCGATTCGAGTTGCTTACCTGGGGTGCGGCGCTGATAGCTGCCGCGGTTATGTACGTGCTGTTCCGTGACTTCCTCCCTTCGATGATGCTGTTCATCCCCGGCCTGATCCTGCTGGGATCGGCTATCTTTCAGGATATGCAACCTGACTGGCGCACAGGCTGGGTCACCTATGCCCTCTCTATCCTCATGGTTGCGATCGGGCTGGCCGGGATCGTTAACAGCCTGATGGGAGAGGTCGTCAAGGTCTCATGGGTTGTAATCGCTGTTGTCGCGCTGGGCGCTGTGTTGATTGCTAAGGCGCTTTACGATCCCTCGGTGGGCAGGACATAACCCTGTCATCGCCGCCAGGACTGGACGACCAGACAGGTCAGCGTGTCGCCGACGCCCTTCAAGGCACGTATATCCATCACGGCCTCGTTGAGGTGGTCCAGGTCTCTGGCCTCAATTTCTAACAGGCAGTCATAGGGGCCATGGATCAGATTCGCCTCGATGACTGCTTCGTTGTTCTTCAGCTCTTGCATCAAAGCCGCTGTGTTCTGGGGAGCGACTTTCAGGAGTACGTAGGCACGCATGGGCTTCCCTCGCTGAAGTTAGCTTCTGTGATCTGAAAGGTCTTTCCTGTTCTTAATGATATCACAGTGGGGCTGTATGCTCATCGCCAGATAGCCCGATCAAGTCACTTCTCCCTCGCCGATATCTGGCGCAGGAGTTCCGCTTCAAAGACCTCGTAGGCAGCCTGTCCGTAAAGGCAAAACACAACCAGCTCAAGGCTTGCGGCGGCATCACGCAGATACTCTATAGCCGTCGAGAGCATAACGGTTGCGCATCTG
>DRKO01000270.1 GCA_011051745.1 Chloroflexota bacterium
CAGCATAGACGAGAACCTCGCGACCTTCAACGCCCGCGCCACTCAGATCGCCGAGGGAGCGATCGTCGGCGAGGAGGGCACTCCCGCGCCCGCCACCCCCGAACCCACGCCGATCCCGAACCTGATTGACCTGACGACCGACCCGAACGCCCAGCTTGCCCGCGCCTGGAGTCAGGTGCTGGCGCTGCGGAGCGGCGACGAATTTACCATCATCGCCACGCAGGAGCAGGTCGGGGCGTTCATCATTGACACATTGCAACTGTACGGGATGCAGAGCACGGTACGCGGCGGCTCGGCGGCCATCGGCGCGGCGCAGATACGGATCGATCTGGCGCTTGTGGATCAGGAAGGCAACTTCGGGGCCGGGACGGTCAGCTTCCAGCCGACGCTTGACGAGCTGGGCCGCCTGCACCTGAATCCCCAGCCTGCCCAGTTCGGCGGGCTGGACCTGCCCGCCGAGTTGCTCCCTCTGATCGGCGACGCCGTCTACACCGCCCTGACCGGCGCACGCAACGACGCCCAGAGCCGGGTGACGCTCACCCGCCTGACTCTGGAAAACGGGATTATGGAACTCTCCGGCATCGTGCGCTGATGTGAAACGCGACGGACGGCGGCGGGGCGAGGCACGCGGTATCGCCCCGCTGCCGGATGTCCCCCGCCTCATGGACCGACAGCTCCTCCTCCCCCGCCCCCTTTTCGCCCGAAGATTTGGCCGAATCCTCGGACTGCTCATCGCTGCCGGGCTGGCGGGCTGTGGAGATGCGCGGGCGATGCCCCGGCAACTCCCCACCGCTTCGCCCACCCCCGACCCCGCCGCCGGAACAGAGAGCTTCCCGCTGCCGCCGCTCACCACCCCGACCCCCCTTCCTCTGGCGACGGCCCCGCCCGCCCTCGTCCTGCCCGATGAGAGCGGCACATCGGTGGCCTGCGCGGCCAACACCCTGCGCCTGCCGCTGGCAGACCTGACAGGCGACCCGACCGCTCCGGTCAGCCGCATTGAGGCCGACGAAGAGTCGCTCTACGTGCTGGTTGACGGGGGGCTGATTCGCCTCTCGCGGGTCGGGGTGGACGCAGGCACGCCCGCGCCGGAGGCGATCCTCCTGCCCGGTCAGACGGTCGCCGGACGACCGGTGCAGGAGCTGGCCGATCTGGCGCTTGACGGGCGGCGCGGCCTGCTCTACATGCTGGATAAGGCCGGGCATGTCTTCCGCTACAGCCTGCGGGACGGATCGCTCTCCCTTGCCTACCGCGCCACGTTCGACCGGCAGGCGGTCGTCTCCCCCCAGTTGATCGCCATCGCCGTTGACGGCGACGGTCGCCTGCTGATGCTCGACTCGGCCTACGGCATGATCTGGACGCCCGACGGGCAGACCGGGCGGGAACTGGTCAACGATTCAAGCGGGATGACAGAAAGCGCTGACCTGACCGCCGCCGATGGCCGGATTTTCGTCATGCGGCAGGACGGCAGCATCCGGGTGGTGGAAGAGCGGTACGGCTGGCGGGCGTGGCAGGGACAGGAGGGCCGCCGTCTGGGGCTGGCGATCAAAACCTCAAACCATCTGGGCGTGGACCTGATCGTCACGGTGGACGCCCTCCAGCGCGAAGTGCTCGGAATGCGCCCCGACGACCCCGGTCTGGCCGTCACGCGCCATGTGTTCGCCTTCCCCGATATGGGCCTGCTGCGCGATGCGGCCTTCGCCGGGGGGCGGCTGTATGCCCTTGCAGGAGGCGATCTGTTCGTCTATCCCGGCCCGGCGGGGGAGGGCGGCTCCGGCGAGTGCCGCCCCCTCAACCCCGATCTGTTCGCCCGTCCGACCCTCTACGGCGAGGACGTGATCGCCACGCTGGAGGGGATGCGCTTCCCCATCGAGGAGGGCACGCTGCCGATCTGGCCGCGCATCTACCCCGGCGCGAGCCGCCTCTACCGGCTGGGCGTCCATCACGGGCTCGACCTCTACTCGTTCAACGCCCCGACCGGATACGGGCGTGGCTGGCCGGTGATCGCGCCGCTGGAGGGCCGCGTGGCGCGGGCCACGATCCGCTACGAGGGGCTGAGCGGCGAGGAGTTCGACCGCATCACCGCCGATGCCCGCACGCTCGGCGCGACGCCCCCCGACACGATGGAGCTTCTGGCCGGAAAGCACGTCGTCATCGAGCACGAGGGGGACATCTCCACCGTCTACATGCATCTGGACGCCCTCGCGCCCGGCATCGTACCCGGTGCGCATGTGCGGGCCGGGCAACTGATCGGGACGGTCGGCGTCACGGGGACGGAAGGCGAAGGGCGGCCCGGCGCGTCGCTCCCTCACCTGCACTTTGAAATCTGGGTGGGCGAGCGTTATCTGGGGGAGGGGATCACCATCCGCGAAACGATGTGGTGGTACGGACAGGGCTTCGACCGCCGAGGGTGAGGGGAGGAGCCCCTCGCCGCCGACCGGGAAGGCGCACCCCCGCCCCTCACAGAGGTGAAAGTAAGGCAGGCCTGAGCCGTCTCTCTTCACGCCTGACTTACTTTTATTTGCAGGTTCGGCGTAAATTGTGCTACAAATAGCAAGTGTCTGTCCCCTGACAGGCGTCTTCCAATCGTCTCAGGCAGGCTTCCGGCATCCTGCGCGGGGCCTGTTAACGCGGAATGCGGGCGCATTCCTGCGAAGCCTCTTCAGAGAAGGGGCTTTTCAAACCGGCAGCCAGCAACGAGGCAACCAGTTATGCCGGACCATTCTCACACCAGCAGCTTTCAGGTCTTACAAAACGTTTAAGGGAGATACTATATGCAGCTAATGGATGTACAGCCCTTCGAATGGGCGATGGTTCTCATCGTGCTGGGAACGGCGTTCCTTGCCCTGGCCTACGCCTGGTGGTTGCGCCAGCAGATCATGGCCTATGAGAAGGGCACCGAGGAGATGCAGCGCGTCTGGCGTGACATTAAAGACGGCGCAAACGCCTACCTCAACACTCAGTTCCGCGCCATCCTCCCCATGATCGTCATCCTGACCGTCGCGATGGGCCTCAGCGTATGGGTGGTCCGCCCGACGCCGGAGGCCATCGAGCTGATAGCAGGGTACGGCGGGAGCGAATCAACCGCCCGTCTGGTGATCGCGGTCGCGCGGGCCCTCGCGTTCGTGATGGGGTCAACCTTCTCGTTGCTGGTTGGCCGCTGGGGAATGAACATGGCCGTTGAGGGCAACGTGCGTGTTGCCGCCGCCTCGCGGGTCAGCTACAACGAGGCGCTCAAGATCGCCTACCGCTCCGGCACGATCACCGGAATGCTGACCGACGGACTGGGTCTGCTGGGCGGCACGCTCATCTTCATCTTCTTCGGCAAGGCCGCGCCGGATGTGCTGCTCGGCTTCGGCTTTGGCGGCACGCTGCTGGCGCTGTTCATGCGTGTGGGCGGTGGAATCTACACCAAGGCCGCCGACGTGGGCGCTGACCTGGTCGGCAAGGTCGAGGCGGGCATGGAGGAAGACGACCCGCGCAACGCCGCCGTCATCGCCGACCTGGTGGGCGACAACGTGGGCGACTGCGCCGGTATGGCCGCCGACATCTTCGAGAGCTACGAGGTAACCATCGTCTCCAGCCTGATTCTGGGTCTGGCGCTGGCCCACATCACCGGCAACCTGCACTGGATCATCGTCCCCCTGCTCATCCGGGGCGTGGGCGTGGTCAGCTCGATCATCGGAACCTACGCCGTCTCGCTGTGGAAGGTGGACGACGCCGAAGAGGCGATGTACAAGAGCTATGAGCTTTCCAGTGCGATCACGATCACCTCGGCCTTTCTGCTCTCCTATTTCTACGCGGGCGATCTGCGGATGGGCGTTCTGAACGCCATCGGCGTCGCGCTGGCGGTGAGCTTCAACCCGCTGACCGCTTACGCGACGAGCGCCAACAGCAAGCGCGTGCAGAATATCTCCGCCGCCACGCGCTTCGGGCCTGCGCTTGTCATTCTGGAGGGGCTGAGCCTGGGGTATCTCTCCAGCGTGTGGGCGATTCTGGTCATCATCCTGAGCCTGATCGCCACCATCCTGATCTACTCAGCCGGACTGCCTGAAGGGCTGGCCCAGATTCTTCTCTATGCCTCGATTGCCGTCGCGGTTGTCGGGGGCGTCGCTCAGGCCATCCGCAAGAAAGCCTGGGTGGACGGCCTGATCTTCGCCATGTGGACGCTGGTGGTGGGCTTCTTCCTGTTCAGCATGAAGCCCGTCTCCGACAACCTGTTCACTTACGTTCTGTTCGGCGTGAGCATGGTCGGCGTCGGGATGCTCTCCCACACCGGCAACAACGTCAGCATGGACACCTTCGGCCCGATCTCCGACAACGCCAACGGCATCGGCGAGGTGGTGGGGATGGACCCCAAAGCCCGCCAGATCATGGCCGACCTCGACGCGGCGGGCAACACCACCAAGGCCATCACCAAGGGCGTGGCGATTGGCTCGGCGGTCATCGCGGCGCTGTCGCTGTACGGCGCGTTCTTTACCGACATCGGGCGGGTGTGGCCCCCCGAACGCGGCCCCTTCGAGGCGGTCATCAACCTGGCGAACCCGACCGTCTTCGTCGGCCTGCTGATCGGCGGCATGCTGCCCCTGCTGTTCGGCGGCCTGCTGATCAAGGCCGTGAACCGCGCCGCCTCTCAGATGATGGCCGAGGTGCGCCGCCAGTTGCGCATCCCGGAGATCATGGAGGGCAAGCAGCGGCCCGACTACGCCCGCGCGGTCGAGATCAGCACCCGCGCCGCCCAGACGGAGCTTGTCCCCATCGGCCTGATCGCCGTCCTCTCCCCGATCGTCATCGGGCTGCTGCTCAAGGAGCAGGCCCTCGGCAGCTTCCTGGCGGGCGTGATCCTGAGCGGCCAGCTTCTGGCGGTCTTCATGGCGAACGCCGGTGGCGCGTGGGACAACGCCAAGAAGTTCGTTGAGGATGGCAACTTCGGCGGGAAGGGCACGCCCAACCACGCGGCGGCGGTTGTCGGCGACACGGTCGGCGACCCGCTCAAGGACACGGCAGGCCCGGCCCTCAACCCGATGATCAAGGTGATGAATCTGGTCGCCCTGATCATAGCCCCGATTGTGGTCGAGTTCTCCGGCTTCTCGCCCTGGATGATCGGCCTGATCGCGGTGGGGCTGGTGGGCATCCTCTGGGCAGTGCGCCGCTCCGACCGCGAGGTGGAGTTGATCGAGGACGAGGCGGGGATGGAGGCCATCACGGCAGCCAGCACCGCCAGCGACTAGACACCGCGCACCACAACGCAGTGGAGAAAGGGCGACCGCTTACTCCGGTCGCCCTTTTTTGCTTCATCTGCCTGCGCCCTCCACGCCGGGGGCGCGACAACCGTCGCCACTGGGAGAAGAGGGGGAAGGCGTTCAGCGTGAGAAGGGGAACGAGACCGGTCCCAGCCGCCGCCCTTGAGGTCACGGGTCTTCCTGCCGCACGCGGCGGACACATTACCCACAACCGGTGGATGTGCGGCAGCGGGAGAGGTACACTGAGGGGGTGATGTCACAGGAGAACGGGACTCATCAGATGGAAACTCTGTACAACCGCGAGGCACTGACCGCCGCCCTGCGTGATCTGGCCGCCGGATCGGAGTACGCACGCGGGGTGCTGGATGTGCTGTCTCTGCTGGGGCTGGTCGCTCCACAGGGAGAGCGCTCCGTGCCGACGGGGAAGGTTCCCCGGATGGTGCTCGACAGTCTGCGGGCGCACCTGCAGGACGGCGTGACGGTCGGGCTGCGCTGGGACGATCTGGACGCGGACGGCCTGCGCGGGGTGGATGTGCTGCGGGCGATTGAGGAAGCCCGCCGGGAGGCCGTCCCCGATCCGACGCCGGGGCGCGTGGTGCGCGTCGCGCAGGCGGTGATCAAGGCCCACCGCGACGGCGAAGACCTCTACCTGATGCAGTATGACCGGCACGCGGGGCGTTTCCAGCCCATCGGCGGCAAGCAGGACCCCGCCGACCCCGATCTCCACGCCACGCTGCGGCGCGAAATGGCGGAGGAGCTGGGCCTGAGCCATCCGCCGGGGCCGGAAGCCTGCACTCTGCACCTGCTCCACGCCGACTGGCGCACAACGATTCTCAGCCCGACGTATGGCATCCTGACGGCTTACTCGATTAACCTGTTCCACGTGGGGGCGATCCGCTTCCCGATTGCGACGGACGGGGAGACCCGCTGGCTGCGTCGTGAGGAGATCGTCGTCGGGCGGGCGGAAGACGGGCGGGCGGTCTCGCAGGTGTACCCGGAGGTGCTCGGCCTGAGCCGGATGGACGGGTTGCCGCCGGGAGTGGCGTAAGCCCTGCCCTGCCGAAAAAATGCTTGCAGAGCCATCGTGACTCTGCTATAATGGCAGGTGTCAGGCGGGTGTAGTTCAGTGGTAGAACGTCTCCTTGCCAAGGAGAAGGTCGTGGGTTCGAATCCCATCGCCCGCTCTAAGGGTTGGCCTCCGTGTCATCCCTTTTTTAATCAAGGCGACGTGGCCGAGTGGCTAGGCAGAGGTCTGCAAAACCTCGTACACCGGTTCAAATCCGGTCGTCGCCTCTGAACAGAAGAAAGCCCGTAAGCCGAGGGTGGGCAGCCCTCGGCTTTTTGCGGCCTGTTCATCTTCCCTGGATGCGCGCAAGCAACCGGAAGGGACAAGTTGCCCCCCCAAGGAGACACTATGAAGGAAAAGCTGGAGCAATTGAAAACGCTGCTCGCCCGTGTCGCCGATCTGGAAAACGCCGCCGCCGTGCTGGACTGGGACCAGGAAACTTACATGCCGGAGGGCGGCGTGCAGGCCCGCGCCGATCAGCTCAGCACGTTACAGGGGCTGGCGCACGAATACTTTGTGGACGAGGAGGTCGGAACGCTCCTCCACGATCTGGCCGCCCATCTGGACGAACTGGATTACGACTCGGACGAGGCGAGCCTGATCCGCGTCAGCCTGCGGGATTACGAGAAGCAGGTTAAAGTCCCCGGCGATCTGGTGAGGGAAATCTCCCGAACGAGTGCGCTCGGCACGCAGGCCTGGCGCGAGGCGCGGGAGAAGGACGACTTCAGCCTCTTCCAGCCCTATCTGGAAAAGATGGTCGAACTCAAAATCCGCTGGGCGGAGTGCTTCAAGCCTTACGACAACATCTACGACCCTCTGCTGGATGACTTCGAGCCGGGCATGACGTATGAGCAGATCAGCGCCGTTTTTGCCGAACTCAAGCCCCCGCTGGTTGAACTCGTCCGCGCGATCAGCCAGAAGCGCGACGCGGTGGACGACAGCGTCCTGAAGGCCCACTTTGATAAAGATGCGCAGATGGCCTTTGGCCGCGCGGTGGCGGAGCAGCTCGGCTACGACCTCACACGCGGACGGATTGACATCTCCGCCCATCCCTTCACCACCAACTTCTGGCGCGGCGACGTGCGCATCACCACCCGTCTGGACGAGAACGACGTGGTCAGCGGCCTGATGGGCACGATCCACGAGGCCGGGCACGCCATCTACGAGCAGAACACCAGCCCGACGCTCTACCGCACCGGACTGGATCGGGGGGCTTCGATGGCCGTACACGAGTCGCAGTCCCGCTTCTATGAGAACGTGATCGGGCGCAGCCGCCCCTTCTGGCGGCACTTCTACCCCCGGCTTCAGGAGGCCTTCCCGCACTTCAAATCGCTGGACTTCGAGGCCTTCTACCGCGCCCTGAACAAATCCGAGCCTTCGTTGATCCGCGTCGAGGCGGACGAGGTGACCTACGGCCTGCACATCATCCTGCGCTTCGAGCTGGAGAACGATCTCTTTAACGGGCGCGTCTCCGTCGCCGATCTGCCGGAGGTGTGGAACGCACGCATGGAGGAATATCTGGGCCTCGTCCCGCCCACCGATCGGGAAGGCGTGTTACAGGATATTCACTGGTCACAGGGCCTGATGGGCTACTTCCCCGATTACCTGCTGGGCAGCGTCTTCTCCGTGCAGTTGTGGGAACAGATGCAGAAGGAGATGCCGGGCGTCGTCGAGCAGATCGAGGCCGGGCAGTTCGAGGACATCCTGGCATGGCTGCGGGAGAAGATTCACCGGCACGGGCGCAAGTTCACCCTGCCGGAGATCACCGCACGGGTCACCGGCGGGCCGCTCCGCTGGGAGCCGTACATGGACTATCTGCGGACGAAATACGGGGAGATTTACGGGCTGTAGAGAGCCTGTGCGCCGTGGGGGGGTGGCCTGTGATGCCACCCCCCGCGCTGTATGTCCGTCCGGATCATCCATAGAGGCGAAAGCCC
>DRKO01000271.1 GCA_011051745.1 Chloroflexota bacterium
CCCGCCGTTGACCAGCATGTAGGCGTAGGCACGGACCATAATCCCGAAGTGCCCGTAGAAAGCCTTCATGCGCCCGATGCTTTTCTCAGGCATCACGAAGCCGTATTCGGGCAGTTCGTTATCTGATTCCGGCTGCCGGACGATGTCCACAATCGGCCCCGGCAGGAAGGGAGTCAGCCGTTCTGAGACGCCGACCGGCCCCGATCCCGGCCCTCCACCGCCGTGAGGCGTGCTGAAGGTCTTATGCAGGTTGTAGTGCAGCACGTCAAACCCCAGGTCGCCGGGCCGGACGATGCCCATCAGCGCGTTGAAGTTCGCGCCGTCCCCGTAGATCAGGCCGCCGCAGCTATGCACCAGTTCGACGACTTCGATGATGTGTTCCTCGAACAGGCCGAGCGTGTTCGGGTTGGTGATCATCAGCCCCACGACGGTATCGTCGCATTCCTGCCGCAGGGCTTCAAGGTCAACGTTGCCCCGGTCGTCCGAGGGTAGCTCGACCACCTTCAGCCCGCTCATTGTCGTGCTGGCGGGGTTCGTACCGTGTGCCGAATCGGGGATCAGGACCTTGACCCGCTTGGTGTCGCCCCGGTCCAGGTGGTAGGCCCGCATGATCAGGATGCCGGTGAACTCGCCGTGTGCGCCTGCTGCTGGTTGCAGCGTGACGCCCGCAAAGCCCCCCAGCTCCTTGAGCCATTCCTGCAGATTGTACATCAGCTCCAGGGCACCCTGCACCGTCTCCGGGTCCTGATACGGATGCAAGCCCGCAAAGCCAGGCAGGCTCGCCATGTCCTCGTTGAGCTTGGGGTTGTACTTCATCGTGCAGGAGCCGAGCGGGTACATGCCCTGATCGATGGAGTAGTTGAGATGTGAGAGGCGCAGATAGTGGCGCGTTACGTCAACCTCGCTGACCTCCGGCAGATCAAGCTCATCGCGGAGCATGTCGGCGGGCAGATCGGCCAGCGGGACATCCGGATCGGGCATGTCCACTCCCACTCGCCCCGGTGCGCCCCGGTCGTAAATCAAAGGCTCTTTCATTCTGCCACCTCCGCCAGCCCCTTCACCAGATCGTCAATTTCCTCGCGTGGGTTCATCTCTGTGACGGCGATCAACATCTGATTTTCGCGGTCGGGATAGTCACGCCCCAGATCGTAGCCGCCGATGATGCCGTAAGCGTCCAGCAGGTAGTCGTTGATCTCGGCGATCGGAGCCGGGCACTGGACAACAAACTCCTTGAAGAAGGGCTTGCTACGGTCAACGCTGTAGGCGCTCAGGGCGTCAATCTGATCGGCGGCGTAGTGTGCCTTGTGGTAGCACAGTTCGGCCACCTTGCGCAGGCCGTGCTTGCCCATCACGCTCATGTAGACGGCGGCGGCGAGCGCCATCAGGCCCTGATTGGTGCAGATGTTGCTGGTTGCCCGTGCGCGGCGGATGTGCTGCTCGCGGGTGGCGAGCGTCAGCACGTAGCCTTTCTCGCCGTTCACGTCAACCGTCTCCCCGACGAGCCGCCCCGCCATTTTGCGGACGTACTTCTCGCGCGTGGCGAAGAAGCCCAGATACGGCCCGCCGAAGCTGAGCGGGAGGCCGAGCGGCTGCCCGTCGCCGACGACAATATCCGCTCCCATCCAGCCGGGTGGCTTGAACAGTCCCAGCGCGATCGGGTCGGCTACCACGCAGGCCAGCGCGCCGTGCTCGTGCGTGGCCTCTATCACCTTCTCGATCTGATCGATCTGACCGAAGAAGTTGGGGTATCCGACGGCCACCATCGCGGTGTCCCCGTCAATCAGCCCCGCCAGCTTTTCAGGGTCGGCCTCCGAGCCTTCGTCTCCTTCAATGGTCAGGCCCATTCCCTGTGTGTAAGTCCTGACCACCTGACGGTACTCCGGGTGGATGCCGGAGCAGAGGACGATCTTCTTGCGCTTGCCGCGTGCCACGTTGAGCGCCATGATCACCGCCTCGGCCAGCGACGTTGCGCCGTCGTAGTGGCTGGCGTTTGAGACTTCCATGCCGGTCAGGGCGCAGATCATGCTCTGATACTCAAACATGGCCTGAAGCGTCCCCTGGCTGACTTCGGGCTGGTAAGGGGTGTAGGCTGTCAGGAACTCGCCGCGTGAGATCACGTGGTGAACGACGGAGGGAATGTAGTGGTTGTAAGCACCCGCCCCCAGAAAAATGGCTGTGTGGCTGCCGGGGAGATTGGCGTTGCTCATCTCCTCCAGCTTCCAGGCCGTCTCCATCTGGGAGATTCCCTCCGGCAGGTCCAGTTCGGGGAAGCGCACGTTCTCCGGCACATCGTGGAAGAGGTCTTCGATGCGCTCCAGCCCGATGGCCTCAAGCATCGCTTTTATATCAGCATCGGTATGTGGTAAGTAGCTCATTCGTTTGACTCCTCAGGTAAGCCCTCCGGGCCGGTTTGAGGCCTGATGGGGCTTACTTCAAAGGAACGCGATAGACTAGTCATGCTCTTCACACTGTTTGGCGTATGCCGCGGCGTCGAGCAGAGCGTCCAGTTCGGAGGGGTCGGAAAGTCTGACGCGGATCATCCAGCCTTTCTCGAAGGGGTCCTCGTTCACGATCTCTGGGGTATCTTCGAGCTCTGTGTTAACGGCGACGACTTCGCCGCTGGCGGGCATGTTCAGGTCAGCGGCTGCCTTGACCGACTCAACAACGCCGAACACATCACCGGCTGAGAAGGACTCTCCCACTTCAGGGAGTTCAACGTAAACGATGTCGGAGAGCTGATCCTGTGCATAGTCGGTGATCCCGACCAGCGCCTCATCGCCCTCCACCACTTTGATCCATTCATCCGTTTTGGTGTACTTGCGATCTTCGGGAACCTGCCAAGCCATAGGTTTAGCCTCTCTTTCTAAAGTTTTGCGAGATGAACACCCAATACCGGCACAGGCCCCTGCAACCGCTTCAGGTTGAGCAGGCCTGTACATGGGAACATGCTGCGTCCCACCTGACGCTACAGGGGAGCACACAGCAAACTCCCCTTGCTATGTGCTCCCCTGTCACAAACCTGAGAGATTCACCCCCTTACAATTCGGGAGGTTTGCCCCGTCGGTGCTGCCTGGGGCCACCTGCAGGCGGCCCGCCAGCTCTCCAGAGGATTTAATGGTGCAGGGTCCTGAAGCCTGAGAGTTTCACCCGGCAGGCGCAACTCTGCCGGGCTTGCCCCTTCGGCGCTCCCCACCGGGAGACTCTCCCCTGAACCATGTTTATGCAGTTTTTGGTTTACCGACACTGTTATTGTAGACAAGCGCCGGAGGTGTGTCAATGCTGCGCTGTGCGTTCACAGGTCGCCGTAGATGATCAGGCGGGCGGTGGCGGGGTTCGTTGCCAGGGGGACGTTGTGGACGTTGCACAGGCGCAGCAGGGTCTGGATGTCCGGATCGTGGGGGTGTCGTTCTAGCTGATCGACGAAGAAGATCACGGCGGATATCTTCCCCTCCACGACGCGGGCGGCGATCTGCACATCGCCGCCGATCGGGCCTGAGAGCATCTGTTCCACTTCCAGCCCGACCTCTTCCCTGATCAGCCCGCCGGTCGTCCCCGTCCCGACCAGGTGGAACTTTTTCAGGACGTGCTTATATTGGCGGACGAACTCGATCATCTCCGGCTTTTTGCCATCGTGGGCGATTAGGGCGATAGTTTTCAAGGTCTTCTCCTTGTTCAGGGGGTATGCCATCACTCGGAGTATAACCGGGCCGCTGAGGGCTGAAAAGCGCTGCCCGTTCTTTTCTCGCGGAAGGGCGTCTGCCCGGCAGTGCTTTTTAGTCAGCCGCTCCTGTGTTATTCTAGAGCATCATTCCCTGCAACAAGCGTATTCATGAACCATGTGAGGATAATTGGATGAGCCGCGCCGAACGATTCTACAAAATGTGCGTTGACCTGCCCTATGAGGAGGTCAAGGACTCGCGTGACGAGAATAGCATCCCCGAGCTCGTCACGGTGGCGGAGATGCGGGATGCAGGCAACATGCAGGACGCTGTGGATTACGCCTCGGCCCTGATGAAGATGTACCCGGATAACGATCTGATCCCCTTCATGGTGGCGTATATCTACTACCAGAAGGATTTCCCGGAGGAGGCGATCCGGGTGGCCCTGGAGGCGATCCCCAGATGCCCGCGTAAGTATCGCCTGTACTCCGTTCTTGGGCTGGCCGAGTTCAGCCGGGGACGGCTGCCGGAGGCGCTTGTCTGGTGGGCGCGTAGCGTGGTGGCCCAGTGCATGGTGAGCGACTATCAGGAGCCTGATCCGTTCCTCCATCTGGCCCATGCGGCGGAGGCCGTTGGGGCGAAGCGCGAGGCCCGGATGCTCTTCAGCGTGTCGGACGCCATCGAGCCCGACGCTCCGCGCCTCGACGATGAATCGCTCGAAAAGATGCGAGCGCTCAAAAAGTCGTGGGTGCGCGATCCCCTGATCCGGGTGCTGAAATACATTGACAGAAACTACCTCCACGGGTGAGCCCTGACTCGCCCGCCGGGGCAGGGGGACGCTCTCATGGCGTCCCCTGCCGGCCCGGTGGTATAATGCCGCCTCATGGCTCAAAAACCCTTTACCTACCGGTTAGATGCAACGGACGGCGCGGCCCGCGCCGGAACGTTCCATACCCCGCATGGTGATCTTCTCACCCCCGTTTTTGCGCCGGTTGGAACCCGTGCAACTGTGAAGGCCGTCACCCCCCGCGACCTGCGCGACGTGGGGGCGACTCTGGTTCTCGCCAATACATACCATCTCTATCTCCGCCCCGGCGATGAGTTGATCCGGGAGATGGGGGGGCTGCATCGTTTCATGGCCTGGGACGGCCCGATCCTGACCGACAGCGGCGGCTTTCAGGTGTGGAGCCTGGGCGACATCAACGAGATTGACGATGATGGGGTGACGTTCCGCTCCCATCTGGACGGCTCTCTGCATCGCTTCTCGCCGGAGCGGTCAATTGCCGTCCAGCAAAATCTGGGGGCGGACATCATTATGTGTTTTGACGAACTGGCCGATCCCGATGACTACGAGTACAGCCGCATCGCCCTGAGGCGCACCCTCCACTGGGCCGGGCGTTGCCGCGAGGCGTGGACGACGCAGGACACTCAGGCCCTGTTCGGCATTGTGCAGGGCGGCATCTTCGAAGACCTGCGGCGTGAATCCGCCACCGCGCTGAAGGCGATGGACTTCCCCGGCTACGCCATCGGCGGGCTGTCGGTCGGGGAGAGTAAAGAGGATATGTACCGCACGCTGGAGGTGGTCAACGACCTTCTGCCCGCCGACAGGCCGCGCTATCTGATGGGTGTTGGCACGATTGAGGACCTCGTGCACGGGGTTGCGCGGGGGGTGGATATCTTCGACTGCGTCCTTCCGACCCGTGTCGCCCGGCACGGAGCCGCCCTGACTCATGAGGGGCAGATCAGCGTTCGGAATGCCATCTACGCCCGTGATAGCAGGCCGCTTGACTCGACCTGCGATTGCTACACCTGCCGGACGTTCAGCCGCGCGTATCTCCGTCATCTGGTCAAGAGTCAGGAGATTCTGGCCCCCATCCTGTTGAGCATCCATAACTTAAGGATGCTGATCCGGCTGGCGCAGGAAATGCGGGCGGCCATCCTTGAAGGGCGCTTCGCCAGCTATGCCACCGGTGTGCTGTCCCGGCTGGGCGCCTCTTCTCTGCCGCTAACCTTGAAGGGAACATCGTGACCATCATTCAGGCGGTTCTTTTGGGTATTCTGCAGGGGGCGACCGAGTTTATCCCCGTTTCCAGCTCCGGCCATCTCGTCCTTATTCCCTGGTTGCTGGGGTGGGAATCCCCCGGCCTGACGCTGACCGTCGCCGTCCACGCCGGTACGGCGCTGGCCGTGCTCCTCTACTTCTGGCGTGACTGGCTGGATATGGCTCAGGGGGCACTGAACTGGCTGCGCACGCGCGATTCCGGGACCCCCGCTTTCAGGCTTCTGCTCCTGATCCTGCTGGGTAGCCTGCCTGCTGCCGTGGTCGGCGGGCTGTTTGAGGATTTCTTCGCCTCTGTCTTTGAGCGGCCCCTGATTGCTGCCCTGATGCTGATGGTTACGGCGGCTATCCTGATAGTCGGGGAGCGACTGGGCGGGCTGACGCGGCAGGTAGGAGACCTCACATGGGCCGATAGCCTCTTTATCGGCTTTGCGCAGGCGCTGGCGATCTTCCCCGGCGTCAGCCGCTCTGGCGCGACGATCGCCGCCGGTCGGCTGCGCGACATGAAGCGAGCCGATGCAGCCCGCTTCAGTTTCCTGCTGGCGACGCCGGTTATCGTCGGGGCGGGGCTGCTCCAGCTTGTGAAGCTGATCGGCGCGGGCGTCGGGTCTTCCGAGACGCTGATGTTACTGGCCGGGTTCGTCGCCGCTCTACTGACCGGCTATCTCGTGATCCGCTGGCTGTTACATTTTCTTCGGACGCGCTCAACGCTCGTATTTGCCGTCTACTGTGTTCTGGCTTCAGCGTTCAGCCTCGCGATCTTCGTGATCCGGGGGGGATGAGAGCCTCGGTGGGCCGGGGGAACTGATGGGCAGGCTCAGGGGAAAGCGGCAGGCGAGCCTCGTCTGGCTGCTGATAGCTCTGTTTGCTCTTGTCGGTTGCGGGCAATCACAGCCGCCACCGGCCAGGCAGCCCATGTTGCATCTGGCGACGGACACGGCAGCCGCGCCCCTGGCCGAGAACCTGCTGAACACCTACGAGAGCACGCATCCCGGCGTCTTTGCCACCCTGCTGCGCGGCAACCGCCATACAGCCCTTGAGGCGCTCTCCGCCGGAGAAGTGGACGGGGCGCTGCTTCTCTATCCTCCAGAGACGCGCGATCTTTTCTTCACACCGGTTGCTCAGGAACTGCTGGTTATCATCGCGCATCCCGATGTGCCGGTTGAGGGTCTGTCCCATCGTGAAGCACGGGCGATCTTCGCCGGGCAGATCACGGACTGGGGGACGCCCGGCGGTTCGGAGGCCCCTGTTTACGTCGTCACGCGCGAGGAGGGAAGCTCCTCCCGGATGGCGTTTGAGTCGCTGGTGATGCAGGGACAACCCTTCTCGCCGGCGGCCCGGCTGGCTGTCAGCGAGGCCGATATGCTGGGGGTGGTTAGCGGCGTGCCGGGCAGCGTCGGCTATGTGGCTCACAGCGCACTCGACGGGCGTGTGAAGCCTCTGGCCTATGAGGACGCGCCCCCGACGCTGGAGGCGGCGCGGGATCGCACTTATCATCCTGTGGCTTCGGTTGTATTCGTCTCGCCGGAGGAGCCGCAGGGCGAGCTACGCGCTTTCCTCGACTGGGTGCTCAGCCCTGAAGGCCAGCGTGTTGTGGAGCGTCATATGCTCCCCCTCGATAACTGACCGGCGGATCAGGCCTGTACCCAGGGGTTCAGCCGCTTCTCCTCGCCGATCGTCGTTGCTGGCCCGTGACCGGGGTAAACGATGACCTCATCCGGCAGCGCAAACAGCACGCGGCGGATCGAATCCAGCAATTGAGCCGCATCGCCTCCCGGTATATCCGTCCGCCCGACTCCCTGCTTGAAGAGCACGTCGCCGTCGAAGAGGACGCCGTGCTCCGCCTCATAGAAGGAGACATGCCCCGGCGTGTGGCCGGGGGTGAAGAGCACCTTCAAGCGCAGCGAACCGATCTCCAGCGTCTCGTCCGGCTCCAGAAAACGATCCGGGTCCGGGCAGGGTGGGATGGGGATATTCCACATATCCGCCCAGCCTTTGACGCGCAGGAGCGGCAGGTCGTCTTTGTGCAGGGCTAAGGGCGCTCCGGTTGCCCGGATCATCGCGCTCACCCCGCCGATGTGATCAAAGTGGGCGTGGGTCAGCAGGATGATCTTAACGCTGGCTTCTCGCTTCCTGATCGCTTCCAGAATCGAGGGATCGTCCCAGCCGGGGTCGATCAACGCAGCCTCGCGAGTCCGGGGACAGGTGATCAGATAGCAGTTGGTCTCCAGAAGGCCGACGGGCAGGACATCAATTTCCACAGGGCATCTCTCCGGGGGTGGCGTGCTGGCGGGCTACTGAGACACGTGGCTGCATCTCACTGCCCCGCGTCTGTGTGAACGCCTTCAAAAAGATCGCGCTCGCACTCATACGCCCCGTTGACCGGCGGGTAGGCCCGCATGAATGTGTCCTCGTTCGTCTCCAGCAGGTGGCGTAGCCACTGGAGCGGGCCGGGCCGCGCGAACCCGGCAAGCTGGCTGGCGTGGCAGTCGCGGGCCTGGCGGGCGATCTCCGTGTACCTGTCGAACGCGATGCGGGCGTGGATCGGGTACTCGTGCGCGGCGATCACACGCAGGTTGATGTCTTTGTTGCGTCCGAATTGCTCCGGATTCTGTCCCAGCAGCGGCATCACGCGCACAGCGAAACGCAGCCAGCGCCGGTCGAACGTGTGATAGTAGAGCTTCCGGGGCCGGTAAGGCTGCAAACCGGCCTCGATCTGCTCTGGATACTGTGTCGGGTCGGGGGCAGCATGGAAGGCCCGGACGGTGGCCCGGTGCATGGCGATGTGGTCGGGGTGGCCGTAGCCGCCGAACGGGTCAAACGTCACCACGACCTGAGGGCGCACCTCCCGGATGATCTCCGTCACCCGCCCCGCGACCTCGTCCGGGTCTGCCGCCGCGAGCGAGTCGGGGTGGGCGTTATCCGGTGAGCCCGCCATGCCGGAGTCGCGGTATCCCAGCGTATATATGCGGGTGATCCCCAGCTTCTCGGCGGCGCAGCGTAGCTCCGCCAGCCGCAGTTCGGTTACCGATCCGTACTTTTCCAGAAACTCCGGGTCAGCCGCGCCGAGCTCGCCGTTCGTCGCGCAGATCAGGTAGACCTCGACTCCTTCGTCAACGTAGCGGGCGATCGTGCCCCCCATCCCGAACGACTCATCGTCCGGGTGGGCCAGAGAGAGCAACAACCGACGGGTGTCTTCCCTCATGCCAGTGCCTCCTCCAGATCAGGCTGACCCGCTTCTCTCGTCTCGCTCTCCTGCTTCAGGTAGGCTTCGAGGAAGGGGTCAAGGTCTCCCTTGAGCGTCGCCTTCAGGCGGCTGGTCTTCAGGCCCGTGCGATGATCCTCCACATAGCGCTTCTTAAATCGCACGTAGGAGCGCACCAGTTGCCGGTCGCTCCCCTCGGGGGAGCGGTGATCTTTGAAGATCGCCTGCAACTCTACCAGACGCCGGGCCTCGGTCATCAGGTCGTCTGCCGGGAGTGCGCTCATCAGCCGCAGGGTGGGGAGGGAGTCCTCCCCTGAAGAGGCTTCAACCTGCGTGATCAGTCGCCCGGACAGCACGCCGGAGCGGCTGATCGCCTGAGTTCGCAGGCGGACCTGCCGCTGGGCTTCTCCGTCCAGCTCTGAGTCGGGCAGGTCAGGCCAGACGGTCACAGAGGCCTGAACCACCTGACGCCGTCCTTCCTGCCCTTCAGCTTCCTGTACCAGCCGGTGGAGGCCCGTCTCCCCGCGCAGCAGGCCATACGCGCCGTATCCGCCGATGCCCAGCCAGCAGCCCCGCGTTGTCCCCTTCTGATTCAACTCTTCCGCCACGATGACCGCCGGAAACTCACGCCGTGCGGCCCATCCGAGGTACATACGGGCCAGGTCGGTCGCCCAGCGGGAAGCCACCAGCCGCCGCCCTCTGGCCGCGATGTGGAGATAGGCTCCGCAGGTGTCCCGGGGATCGTTAAAGAGCAGGGTCAGCTCCGCGCGGGGCAATTCGTAGACGAGATAGCGATAGCGCAGGGCCGCCTCGCTCAGAAGGTCCGGCCTGTTGCCCTGCTCCATCTCGCGGACGAAGTGTTCGAGTTCGTCCAGATTGCGCCGTAGCCCGTCCACCAGCTCAACCTGGCTGCTGAGTTGCCCCAGTTCGTCCAGTCGGGGCTGGATGGCCCCCGGCTCGTCCCAGAAGGAGGGCGTGGACATGGCCCGCAGGAGATCGGCCTGCCGGGTGCGGGCCTCGGCGATCCGGTGGCTGGCCTCCAGCGTCTCAACGCGCCTGCGCAGTGCGGGTAGCCCGGCCTGAATGTAGGAGGCCGTGAGCCGCTCCGGCAGATGGCCGATCTCGGCTGGCCCCGTCGCAAGGTCTTTCTCCGCGACAACGTGGGTTGTGGTAGGCAGAACCAGCGCCGAGGCCACCCGTTCGTTGCGCATAAACAGGCGCAGCATCGAGCCGGGCGGCGGATTGTTGTTGATCAACTGCTGGGCCAGCGGGTAGGTGATCGTCTTCTCGATCTGGCGGGCCAGATAACGCGCCCCGTAGCGCTCGCTGTAGCCGTGCTCGACCACCCACTCGATCACGTCCTCGTCCACTTCGATTTCCAGCCTGCGCCGGATCAGCCCCTCCCTCTGCAGAATCTCCTGCACGCGCCGGTAGGCGATCTCTCGCAGGACGGACTTGGTGAGCGGCTTGAACAGACACACGCTGTCAATGCGGTTGATGAACTCCGGCGTGAAGAACTGGACCATCTCCTCCCGGATGCGGTTCTCCTGCTCCTCCGGGGAGACGGTCGGCCCGAAACCCAGCCTGCCGACGTTGAGCAGCCGTGCGCCGAAGTTGCTCGTCAGGATGAAGATCGAATTGCGCAGGTTGACCAGTTCGGATGCCCCGTTGAGCAGCATCCCCTCGTCGAACAACTGGAGGAAGCGCTGGAAGATTTCGGGGTGTGCTTTCTCGAACTCATCCAGCAGCACGACGGCGAAGGCATGCTCCTGAAGACGCATGGTAAACTGCCCGCGCCGCGATTCAATGTCGAACCCGTGCGGGTTCCCGAACAGGGTCTGGACGTGCCAGTCCATCGTGTAGTCGGCCATGTTGAAGCGCACGAGGTGCTTCTCGCTGCCGAACAGGAATTGTGCCAGAGCGTGCGCCAGTTCGGTTTTGCCGACGCCCGTCGGCCCGATGAAGAGGAAAACGCCCATCGGACGATTGGGGTTGTTGAGCCGCGTCCGTAGCAGGCTCAGGGTCTGGACGATGACATCAACGGCCTGATCCTGCCCCAGCACCCGGTCGCTGAAGTAGCGACGCACGGCCTGCTCGTTGTATGGCTCCTGATCGGTCAGCAGGATGCGGGGGAGGCCGGTTTTCTCCTCAAAGCGGGTGATGATATCTTCCGCGCTCACACGGAGGGCCGCCCGGCTCCCTCTCTCGGAGCGGAGCGCGATCCCCTCGGCGATCAGGTCAATGGCCTTGCCCGGCAAATGTTCGCTGAGCGCGAAGTGACGGGTCAGGTCCAGTGCCACCTCGACCGCGCCCCTCTCGATGGTCACCCCCTGGCTGGCCTCCAGATCGTGCGCCGCCCGCCGGATCATCTCGCGGGCTTTCTCAATCGTCGGCTCCGGTATCCTGACTTCCATCAGGACGTGCTTGTATTCCGGGTAGGCCTCCAGAAAGCTGTTGACCGCCTGAGTGCGCCCCTCTGCCAGAATGCGGTTCGTCGAGCTTTGCAACTGTCCCAGCAAGAACTGGGCCATGTCGAAGGGGTCTTCGGCGGTGGCTCCGGCTGCCAGCGTGGTCGGCAGCGCGTCCACGTACAGGATAACGTCAGGTCGGGCAGTCCATTGCTCCAGCAGACGGCCCAGTTTCTCCTGCCAGCCCTGAACGCCGAAGGCCCGCAGGATGCTGCGTGCGCTCAGGCCCCATAACTCCGCCCCTCGCAATGCGTCCGGGCACTGCCCGGCCTGGATGCGGGCCGCGACTTCGTGGATGATCGCTGTTTTCCCGACCCTCGGCCCGCCTGTTATGAGGATTCGACCCTTCAGAGGGGAGGCCAGCGAGGTTAGAATCTGCTCAACTTCCTGCTCGCGCTCATAGGCGGCGAGCAGTTCACCGGCTGCCGCTTTTTGCGTCAGGTTGGTGGCGCACTGGCTGAGCAGGTCTTGCAGGCTTTCCTCGTCCTCCTCTTCCTCGTGAGGGAGTGAGGAGGGCGGAAGTCCGCTTCTCTCAAATGTCATAGCGTGTTTTTCCCTTAACCCCGCATTGCTGCCGACCGGCGGAGCGGTCATGAAGTGGGGAGCGCGACCCCCAGCACGCGGCGCAGGAACTGCCCGGTGTAACTCTCCGGTGTGGCGGCGATCTCCTCCGGCGTTCCCTCTGCCACGATCTGGCCGCCTGCGTCGCCCCCTTCAGGCCCCAGATCAATGATGTGATCCGCCACTTTAATGATATCCAGATGGTGCTCGATGATGATAACCGTGTTCCCCTGATCAACCAGCCGGTGCAACACCTCGATCAGGCGGGCCACGTCGGCGGCGTGCAGCCCGACCGATGGCTCATCGAGCACGTAGAGCGTCCGTCCGGTCGCCCGCTTGGCAAGTTCGCGGCTCAGCTTAACCCGTTGCGCCTCGCCGCCGGAGAGGGTTGTGGCGGGCTGCCCCAGCCGGATGTAGCCCAGCCCGACCGACTCAAGCGTGCGCAGTTTTTTAACAATGGCCGGGAACGCCTCGAAGACTTCCAGCGCTTCATCCACCGTCAGATCGAGCACCTCGGAGATGTTCAGCCCTTTGAAGCGCACCTGTAGCGTCTCTCGATTGTACCGCTTACCGTGGCAGACATCACAGGGGATGTAAACATCGGGCAGGAACTGCATCTCGACCTGCAAGACGCCCTGCCCCTGACAGGCCTCACAGCGTCCGCCCCTGACGTTGAAGCTGAAACGTCCCGGTTTATACCCCCGCACTTTACTTTCCGGCAGTTCGGCGAAGAGCTGCCGGATATGGTCGAAGAGCTTGGTGTAGGTGGCCGGATTGCTGCGCGGCGTCCGCCCGATGGGGGACTGGTCAATGTTGATCACTTTGTCAATGTATTCGACCCCCTCGATGCTGTCGTGTGCG
>DRKO01000272.1 GCA_011051745.1 Chloroflexota bacterium
CCAGAGGCGGCCCTTTCGAGGTGGATACGGCCCTCGATATTATCATCGAGGTGTGCAAGGGCGTGGGGTACGCCCACCGGGCCGGACTGGTTCACTGCGACGTGAAGCCGCAGAACATCCTCGTCACGCCGGACAACGCCATCAAGGTGACCGATTTCGGCATCGCACGGGCCCTCTCGGCTGCTCAGTCGGATGAGGTCGAGGATGTGATATGGGGGAGCCCGCATTACTTCTCCCCCGAACAGGCGGCAGGCGAGCCGCCCACCCCGGCTTCCGACGTATACTCAATCGGGGTTGTGCTGTTCGAACTGCTGACCGGCCAGTTGCCCTTTCACGGGCAGGACTATCAGGAGCTCGCGCTGGCCCACCTGACGCAGGAGCCGCCCTCCCTGCTGGATGTGAACCCGGCTCTGCCGCAGGAGCTGGATCGCATCATCCGCAAGGTGCTGTCCAAAGAACCTTCCACGCGCTACCGGACAGCCGATCAACTGGGGCGCATTCTGGCCCGCTATCGCCAGCAGGGGCAGGAGTCTACGGCGACCTTCACCGTCAAGCCGTCGCGCGTTTCGCCTCCCCCGACCCAGCGGGCGGCCCCCTCGCCGGCCAGCCATCCCGCTCCCCCGCCGGCGGCAGCGGAGACGCTCCCGGCCCCTGTGTCTGCGGAGAAGACGCTGGTTCCCTCCAGCCGCGCACCGTTGCCTTCCCGCGTTTCCTATCTGCCGGATAGCCCTCCGCCTGAGGAGGAATTCGCGCCCGAAGAGGAGTTTGTGCCCGGCGTGGACATTTACGGGATCGTGCTGGGAGTGCTGGCCGCCGTCGCCGTACTGGGCCTGATCCCGCTCTGGGTGACGATCCTCCTCACGTTCACACGGTGACACTATTTTGAAGGGCCTTCCGGGATTTGGTATAATGCGATTAGAGCTGGGGGGCCTGAGAGAAGAACTCAGCGTGACACAGAGCGGATGGGAAACGTCATTTTTAGTGTTACGCTTATCGGCGCGCGAGCGCCGTTTGTCTTAATGGGGGTATGAGTAGTGAATTCAGGTCGTTTCAGGCATGGTTTTGTTTACCTGCTGATTATCTTTGCCGTCGCTGTGATCATCTGGGGGGCGTTCGCTCGCAGTGAGAACCCGGATGAGTGGTCAATCAGCGATGTGGCGGTCGCTGCCAAAGAAGGGCAGATACAGAAGATCGTCGTCACCGATACCGGCCAACTCCGGATCACGCTTGTGGATGGCCGAACGGCCATCTCCACCAAAGACCCCGACGGGGGAAGCGCGCCGGAGCAACTGGCCCAGCTCGGCGTGACGGATGAACAACTGGCGGCCATTGAGTGGGTCAATGAGCGAACGACCAACTGGCAGGGCATCATAACTGCCCTGATGTATCTCCTGCCCCTGGTGGTCGTCGTTGGCGTGATCTACATGATGCTCCGGCAGGCGCAGGGGACGAACAATCAGGCTCTCTCCTTTGGCAAGAGCCGGGCCAGAATGTTCACGGGCGATCAGCCGACGATCACTTTTGAGGATGTGGCAGGCTGCGACGAGGCCAAGGAGGAGCTCCGGGAGGTCGTGGAGTTCCTGCGGGAACCCGATAAGTTTATCCAGCTAGGGGCGCGGATTCCGAAAGGCGTTCTGCTGGTCGGGCCGCCGGGGACCGGCAAGACGCTGCTGGCGAAAGCGGTCAGCGGCGAGGCCGGTGTTCCGTTCTTCTCGATCTCCGGCTCGGAATTTGTCGAGATGTTCGTGGGCGTCGGGGCCAGCCGCGTGCGAGACCTGTTCGATCAGGCCAAGCGCCACAGCCCGTGCATCGTTTTTGTGGACGAGATAGACGCCGTCGGGCGTCACCGGGGGGCGGGGCTGGGCGGATCGCATGACGAGCGTGAGCAGACCCTCAACCAGATACTGGTTGAGATGGACGGCTTCGACACGGATACGAACGTGATCGTCATCGCGGCCACCAACCGCCCGGACATCCTCGACCCGGCACTGCTCCGACCGGGACGCTTTGACCGGCGCGTTGTCCTCGACCGGCCAGACGTGCGCGGGCGCGAGGAAATTCTCAAGGTTCACGTCCGGGGGAAGCCGCTCGGTGATGATGTCGATCTCAGCGTTCTGGCCCGCGCAACGCCGGGCTTCGTGGGGGCCGACATCGAGAATATGGTGAACGAGGCGGCGATTCTGGCGGCCCGCCGCAACAAGAAGATCATCAACATGGCGGAGTTTCAGGAAGCCATCGAGCGCGTGATCGCCGGGCCGGAGCGCCGCAGCCGCCTGATCCGCGAGGAGGAACGGCGCATCACGGCGTATCACGAGGCCGGGCATGCGGTGGTCGCCTACTACCTGCCGCACTGCGATCCGATCCTGAAGGTGACCATCATCCCGCGCGGCGTTGCGGGCGGCTACACGATGTCGCTCGGTGAGGACATGATGTTTATGTCGCGCTCCAAGTTCATGGACACGATCTCCATGGCGCTGGCGGGGCGGATCGCCGAGGAGATAATTTTCGGCGAGATCACCACCGGAGCCAGCAACGACCTGGAGCGCGTTACCAAGATGGCGCGAGACATGGTCACCCGCTATGGCATGAGCGAGCGGCTGGGGCCGATGATCTACGGGCAGAAGGAGGAACTCGTCTTCCTGGGGCGTGAGATCGGAGAGCAGCGCGATTACAGCGAGGCGGTGGCAGAAGAG
This sequence comes from Chloroflexota bacterium, assembly GCA_011051745.1. GTDB lineage: Bacteria > Chloroflexota > Anaerolineae > Aggregatilineales > UBA3940 > DRKO01. The sequence goes on from DRKO01000272.1 coordinate 2,694, forward strand.
ATTGACGAAGAAGTCCGGCACATCATCAGCGATGCCTACGAACGCGCGCGTGCCGTTCTGACAGAGCACCGTGATAAGCTGGAACTGATTGCCGAAACGCTGCTGGAGATCGAAACGCTGGATCGAGAGGCTTTCGAGCGGCTGATGAAGGGCGAGGCGGAAGAACCGCAGACCAGCGGGCCGTCACGTCCGGCCCCCGAATCGGAGCAGGAGACGAGCGGGTCTTCCGAGGAGAGCGAGGACACTCCCCCCGCCCTCGATCTACCCCCTGCCCCCGCGCCAGCCTGATCGCACGGGGCCTGCAACCAGACCGGAGCTCACACGTGTGAGCTCCGGTTTTTGCTATCTCTGTCCCTGTGCGGAGACCTGACCAGCCAGAGCGTGGCCTTACTGGTCGGAGCCCTCCGTCTCCATGCGCACCAGTTCGCGACGCAGAATCTTCCCTACCGTCGTCTTGGGGAGCGCAGGAACGAAGCTGATCCGCCGGGGAACCTCGTAAGGGGCCAGCCTGGTGCTGCAATACTCGATCAACTCCTCGGCGGTAACCTCTTTGCCGGGGGCCAGCACGATCCAGGCCTTGAGGGCCTCCTGCCCGGGCTTCTCAGGATGCGGAATACCGGCCACGCCCGCCTCGGCGACGGCCTCATGCTCCATCAGGACTTTCTCGACGATGTTGGGATAGACGTTGAAGCCGCCGATCAGGACCATGTCCTTCTTGCGGTCTACGATGTAGAAGTAGCCCTCCTCGTCCATCCGGGCGATGTCTCCTGTGTAGAGCCAGCCGTTGCGGATCGCGTTGGCCGTTTCGGTCGGCATGTTATGGTAGCCCGTCATCATCGAAGGCCCGCGAAGGATCAACTCCCCCACCTCGCCTACGGGTACGTCCGTCTCGCCGTCATCCAGACTCACGATCCGGCATTCCACATCGGGGAAGGGCAGACCGATTGAGCCGACCTTGTTAACCCCTTTGAGCGGGTTACAGTGGGTGGCGGTCGGCGCTTCGCTCATTCCGAAGCCTTCCATCACGACGCCGCCGGTCAGTTCCTCGAAGCGACGCTTTGTCTCCGGAGCCAGAGGCGCGGAGCCGCTGATGCAGGCCCGGATCGAGCTGAGGTCGTACTTTCCGGCGATTACGTCGGGATGGAAGTTGATCGCGTTATACAGCGCCGGAACGCCCATGAAGATCGTCGGCCTGAAGGTGTGGATGTTGCCGAGCACGTCGTCAATGTCGCGGGCGTTGGGAACCATGATCATAGAGGCCCCCATCGAGACGGCGAAGCTCATCACGGCCACCATCCCGTAGACGTGGAAGAGGGGGATGGCCGCCAGGAAGCTCTCCTCGTGCCCCGGCCTGTCGCCGCGCAGCCAGACCTGCATCTGCACCGCGTTCGCGACCAGCGCACTGTGAGGAGCGCGGGCCGCCTTCGGGATGCCGGTCGTGCCGCCCGTGTACTGGAAGATAGCCGTGTCCTTCTTCGGGTCTATCTCAACCCGGGGGCGCTGGTCGGCGGTGTACTTCGCAAGCATATCCTGCAGCCATACGTCACCGGGGTGCAGGGATTCGACATAGTGCCCATCCTTCTTTTCCCGCGCAAGCGTGAAGAGAAACTTCCCCAGAGGCGGGAAGTACTCTTTGATGTTGGAAACGATCATGCGCTTGACGGGCGTCTGATCGCGAATCGAATTGAGCCCCTTATAGAAGAGGCTTATCGTGAAGACGGTCTCGATGCCGCTGTCGTTAAGCTGATCAGCCCATTTTGCGGGAGGGAAGGAAGGATTGAGGGCAACCACTATCGCGCCAGCCTTCAGGATGCCAAAGAAGGCGATCACGAACTGGGTGCTGTTGGGAGCGACAATTGCCACCCGGTCGCCCTTCTGAACGCCCATATCTGCCAGCGCGGCGGCGAAACGATCGCTTAAGTCGCCAAGTTCACGATAGGTGATGGAGGCATGCCGTCGTCCAACCAGCGGCAGTTCGACGGAGGTAATACAGGCCTCCTGGTCAGGGAACTTCTTAACGGACTCGTCCAGGAAACCAAACAACGGGATTTCAGGATAGGGGGCCAGCGATTCGGGGATGCCTTCATCGTAGTGCTTGGTCCAGGGCTTGTCAGCATAACTCACCATACGGAATCCTCCTTTAGATTATGACGAGTCGGTCGCTCCAACTGCTGTTGCCACAGGGCACAGCGTCTTCCCCTGTACATGTGAACGGATGGGTAGAGTCAGTGTTGCCTGCTGGCGAAGCTGCAGAGAACGCCCATCACCGCGTAGGTGGAAGCAGCGAGCCGGTACAGGCTGCTATGATCAGTATAAATGAATCCCTCTGTGGCGTCCAGCGTCATGCGACGGCGGAACGTGCTTTGCTTTCTACGGGCCGGAAAAAATCAGCCCACGCCTGAACCGGGCGCGGGCTGTGGAGCGCAAGGGATGGTGAAAGGCGATCTTTCGGGGGAGAGACCCTAGGCGATGTCCAGTATCTTAAAGATCAGCTCGCCTGCCGGAGCCTCGACGCGCACCGTGTCGCCGACCTTCTTCCCGATCAGGGCACGCCCCAGCGGGGACTCATCCGAGATTTTCCCCTCGCGGGGGTTGGCCTCAACCCTGCCCACGATCATGAAGGTTTCCGGCTCTTCCTCTCCCTCCTCAACCACCGTCACGCGGCTGCCGAGTTGCACGGTTCCGGTTCGGCCTCCGTTGCCTTCTTCGATGATCACCGCTCCGCGGATCAGCCGCTCCAGTTCCTGGATGCGGCCTTCCAGAAAGCTCTGGTCCTCCTTTGCGGCGATGTAGTCTGCGTTCTCGGAGAGATCGCCCATTTCAATGGCGGCTTTAAGCCGGGCAGCAAGGGCGGGCCGCTCGACTTCGATCTTGTGCTTGAGTTCTGCCCGCAGTTTTTCGAGCATCTCCCGCGTCATGGGATAAGTGGGTTGTCCGTCTGGCATATTTCCGTCTCGCTCCTGATTTTCTGCGGGGTTTCCGGGCCTAGAGCAGACCTTCCAGGAGGTGTACGATCATCCGCCTGCTATGGAGGTCTATTTCGCGAATGACTTCTTCGATTGCCGGGATCAGAATCTCCCGACCTTCCGGGGTGGTGATGATGTAAACGTCGTTGGCCCCCGTTTCGATCAAACCGCTGAGATGACCGAGTTCAACCCCTTCATCGGTGACGACCAGTATCCCCTCAAGCTCATACAAGTAAAACTCACCCTCCTCAAGGGGGACGGCGTCACTGATGTGGATATAGACCATCTGCTCCCGAAGTTCCTCGGCCATTGTGCGGTCGGCTATGCCCTCAAACTGGATCAACATCCCTTTCCGGTGAGGGCGTATCCGCTGAACGCGGTAGGGGCGGTGCGAGGAGCCAAGATAAAGAGTGCCGATCTCCGGTAGCCTCTCCGGATAATCGGTAACAACCTTCATGCTCACCTCTCCCCGCACCCCGTGTGGACGGACGATCTGCCCAACGATCAGAAACTCAGGTTCAGGAGCCCTGCCACGCCTGCTCCCTGAGCCTGAGTGTGGGTGGGGGGTGTCAGCCTGCCTCTTCGGTCGGCTCATCCTCTCCCGCTCAGACAATCTCCAGTGTCACACGTTTGCCCTGCTTGGCCGCGACGACACGAAGCAGCGTGCGCATGGCGTTAGCCACGCGCCCACCGCGCCCAATCACACGTCCCATGTCTTCTGGCGCGACGCGCAGTTCGAGAATGACCGAAGTAGCTCCTTCGATCTGAGTTACTTCTACCTGTGAGGGGTCATCTACCAGCGCCTTCGCGATGTACTCGACCAGTTCCTTCATGGGTGTCTCCTCCCGGGTCATGGGTTGGCCTGAGTGGTGTCGGTGAACATCAGGATATTGCGCGCCTCTGGGCTAAGCGACTACTCGGTCTCGGGTTCGGCTTCTTCTGTTTCCGCTTCTGCTGCCGCAGCCGGTTCTTCTTCCTCTCCGGTTTCGGCTTCGGCCTCAACCTCGGCCCCGGCCTCCGCCCCGGCGGGCTCTTCTTCCGCCTCTGCTGCGGCGGGTTCCGGAGCTTCCTCCACCCCGGCACTGGCTTTTGCCTTCCCCCTCCCCGGGAGATCGTCGCGGCGTGTGCGTGGGTCAACCGGCGGGCGGGCGGCGGCTTCGGCTTCCGCTTCCGCCAGCAGAGCCTCAAGAGGCTCCCCTTTCCGCAGTCTCTCAAACCGCTGCAGTGTCCCCAGCTTTGCCATGATCCGCCTGACGGCATCGCTGGGCTGCGCTCCCTGGCTCAGCCAGTACAGAGCCCGTGCCTCGTTCAGTTCCATGGTTGCCGGCTCTGTGCGAGGGTTGTAGAAGCCGATCTTCTCAATAAAGCGCCCGTCGCGGGGGCTCCGGCTGTCGGTCACGACAATGCGGTAACTGGGCTGCTTTTTGGCCCCAACACGGCGCAATCTTATACGAACCATATTAGCTAACCTGCTCCTTGTTGATTATCTTTATTTATAGTTGACAATGGTAGAGCTGACAACTAGCGAAACAGCCCCCTGAGATTTGCGGGCGGCTTTTGCCTGGAGAGTTTCTCCATCATGCGCTGCGTGTAGCGGAACTGCTTGAGTAGCTGGTTGACCTCCTGCACACTCGTTCCGCTGCCCGCAGCGATGCGTTTGCGGCGGCTGGCGTTCAAAATCCTGGGCCGCTCCCGCTCTGCCAGCGTCATGGAATTGATTATAGCTTCAACTCGCTTGAGTTGTCTATCTATATCCTCCGGGGAGATCTGTTTCATGATCTCCCCGGCTCCGGGCACGAGCTCCAGAACCTGAGAGAGAGGCCCCATCCGCTTGACCTGCTGGAGCATCTTACGGTAGTCCTCCAGCGTGAAGCTCGCCGTCCGAAACTTCTCCTCCAGAGCGAGCGCCTCCGCCTCGTCCATCTCTATCGCTTCGGCCCGCTCGATCAGGGTCAGCACATCGCCCATACCGAGGATACGCCGGGCGAGCCGGTCGGGATGAAAGACCTCCAGCCCGTCAATTTTTTCACCGGTTCCCAGGAACTTGATCGGTACGCCGGTGACCTCCCGCATCGAGATGGCCGCGCCGCCCCGCGCGTCGCCGTCCACTTTGGTCAGGATCAGGCCGGTGATGCCCACCTGATCGCTGAAGCCCTGAGCGATGTTGACCGCTTCCTGCCCGGTCATCGAGTCGGCAACAAGCAGGGTCTCCTGCGGATGGACGCGGTCACGGATGGCGGCGAGCTCGGCCATCATCTCGTCGTCTATCTGGAGGCGTCCGGCGGTGTCAATGATCACGACGCTGGCGTTCTCCTGCCCGGCAGCCCGGACGCCCCGCCCGGCTATGAGGGGAGGCGCAACATCGGCTCCCTCGCTGTAAACCGGAATATCGAGCTGCCGACCGAGGGCCTGAAGCTGCTCGATGGCGGCAGGGCGATATGTGTCCGCCGCGATCATCAACGGCCTGTGATTCTGCCGCCGGAGGTGGAGCGCCAGCTTAGCTGCCGTCGTGGTCTTGCCGGAACCCTGCAGACCAACCAGCATGATCACGTGCGGAGGGTCGCCGCTCAGGTCCAGCCGCCCCGGCTCCCCCAGCGTGTTGATCAGCTCCTCGTAGACGATCTTCACGACCTGCTGGCCGGGGGTGAGGCTCCTGGCGACCTCGGCCCCGATGGCTCGCTCCCTGACACGGGCCACAAAGGATTTAACGACGCTGTAGTGGACGTCCGCCTCCAGCAACGCCAGCCGAATCTCACGCAGCGCGGCGTCAACGTCCGATTCATTCAGCTTGCCACGCTTGCGGAGTTCTTTAAAGATTCCGTCAAGCCGGCTGCTCAGGCCTTCAAACATGGGCATGGTGGCTGATCGTCACTTTCCAACGGCTGCAAGCTGGCGATCGCAGGAGAGCCGGTGCGCTGACACCGACCGGGGCTTTCACAGCTCACTCATCCTTACCGGGTAAACCCTTACGGCGACGCCGAGAGCGAGGGGCTTACCTCACGGGACGCGCAAATCCGACTCACAGGCTCCCCGCCGCGCCCCGCATCACCCCGCAAGTGCTGTATTCTAGACGATGCTTATTGTTTAGTCAAAAACATTAAGACGGAGTCCGGTAACCGGGCCTGTAACCCCGTGAGGGCCGGTGATGCTCGCTCAGGGGCTTCTATGTTAGAATGGGCGACATGAACACCACTATTCCTGATGCCTATCCACCGACCGGGAGGGGGCGTCGCCAGCCGCCTGTTCCCGACCCTCCTCTGCCACCGCGCTCCGCTCAACGCAGGCCCCGGCGTCACGGGCGGGTTTCCTGCCTGGGATGCCTGTTCCGGGTGGCGCTGGCGGGGGGGCTTTTCGTGGTCGCGTTTACAACGCTGCTGATCGTCCTCTACAGGGTCGCTCCGCCGCCCCGAACAAACATCCTGATCCTGGGACTGGATTCACGCCCCGGCGAGGGGACTGTCACCCGCAGCGACACGATCATCCTGGTGACGGTGAACCCCGCCGATCTGTACGTCGGGATGCTCTCCATCCCCCGCGATCTCTACGTTGAGGTTCCGGGGTACGGATTGCAGCGCATCAACGCGGCCCATGTGCTGGCCGAGAGCGTCTCGCCGGGGAGCGGGCCGCTGCTGGTTGCCCAGACGATTGAATATAACTTCGGGGTTCCGGTGCACCGGACAATGCGGCTGGACTTTCAGGCGTTTGTTGCGATTGTGGACGCCGCCGGAGGGGTCACCATTAACGTGGAGAGGCCGATCATTGACTACGAGTATCCAACGGCTGACTACGGCACGACGGTTGTTGAATTTCAGCCCGGCGTCCAGCATATGGACGGGGAGCGAGCACTCCAGTATGCCCGCATACGGCACGGATCAAGCGACTTCGAGCGTGCCCGCCGCCAGCAGCAGGTGATGGTGGCCCTCATCCGCCAGTTGCTCATGCCGGAGAACTGGCGGCGCTGGCCGGATGTCTACCGGGCTTTCGTTCAGCACGTTGAAACCGACCTGACATTGCTGGATGTGGCGGCCATCGCGCCGACCGTCCTGTGGGTTGGCCCGGAGGGGATAGACCGGCGGGTCATAGATCGCGAGATGGCGATCGGAGTAACGACGGCGAGCGGAGCTTCCGTGCTGGAGCCTCAGTGGGAGCGGATCAACCCTCTGCTTGACGAAATGTTCCACTAACGGCCCCAACCCGGGGCGGGAGCAATCATATAGAACGCTGATGCTGCTCTATCGTTGCTCTAACACGAGTCTGATATGCTAGAGTAGCCCTGCATCACGGGGGACGCGAAAGCCTGTCCCTTTATTGTATCCGTGTATCCGTCGCGCCCCCTGTGTGTGCAGGCACAACAACGGACTGGTGAGCGGAGAGACAGCGTGCGGGAGGGCAGGCATCAATCCCGCCCGCTGGTGGATTCGGAAGGATGTGATCAACTATGGAGCGAGTTTTCAACGCGCCTATTATCACCAACGATCAGAGCTTCGATCGCCTCCTGGCTGCACAGACGCCGGTATTATTCCTGTTCTGGGATGGTCAGAGTCTTCCAGATGATCTGAATCAGGTGTTGCTTGACCTGGCGCGTGAGGAAGCGGGCAAGCTGATCATCGCCAAGGTCAACGCCAGCGAAAACCCGAAGGCCGCCCGTCACTTCAACGTCGAGCGGACGCCCGTCCTCATCGGGCTGAACGGGGGGAAGGAGATCACGCGCGTTGTCGCGCCGACGGCCAGCGAGGTCAGGGAACACGTTCAGTTCCTGCTGAACCGTGCGCCGAGGCCGACAGCACAGCCCAGAAGACAGGCGACCCGGCAGAAGCAATCCGCTCCCGGCACGGCAGCGGCCCGCCCGGTGCACGCCACAGATGCGACGTTTGAGCAGGAGGTCCTGAGGTCTCCGCTGCCGGTGATCGTGGATTTCTGGGCTCCCTGGTGCGGCCCGTGCCACATGATCGCCCCCACCCTCGAAAAGCTGGCCCGTGAGTATGCGGGGCGGCTGCGTATCGTCAAGGTTAACGTGGACGAGAACCCTCACTACGCCGGCGTGTACGGCGTGCAGGGCATCCCAACCCTGCTCATGGTTAACAGGGGGCAGGCAATAGACCGGCTGGTAGGGGCGTTGCCCGAACCACAGCTTCGCGCCCAGGTCGAGCGATTCCTGGCGATGGTTGAGAAATAGGGACCATCCGACGATAAACGGTTGTGGCTGGCGCTCATCGATCGGGCGCCAGCCATTTGCCAGCTCGCGCCCCCCCGCGCTACACTCCCCGTGATGCACGTGCTCTTGCCGGGGAAACGCCATTATGCAGGCACTCGAAACGGCGCTCCGAAAGCTGCGGGACGCGGGATACAAGATCACGGAGGCCCGCCGGGCCGTCCTGAACGTACTACAGGAGAGCGGCGGCCACCTGACCTCCTCGCAAATTCTGGCCCGCGTGGGAGCCTATGATCCTTCCATCGGGCGAGCGAGCGTATTCCGAACGCTCGACCTGCTGACCAGCCTCTCGATCATCCGCCCGACCTACTTCAACTCGCGCACACCCTCCTATGTCCTGATGACTCAGGAGGGCCACCACGCACACATTGTGTGCACCCATTGCCACGCCACCATTGAACTGGATGATTGCCACGTGGGGCAACTGGTTCAGGAACTGGAAGCCCGCTACAACATCCGACTGGCGGGCCACCTGCTGGAATTCTACGGCCTGTGTCCATCGTGCGCAGCCGGAAAAGATACCTCATGAACGTCATCCGAACGGGCATACTGACGGCGATTCTGGTTCTGGGGGCGGGGGCCGAACCTTACGCTGTCTCCGGCGATCCGCCCGACGGGCCGGAGCGGGGGGAATATCTGGCTACGGTTGCCGGATGCCGGGCATGCCATTCCCCGCTGGACGGCCCGGCTTTCAGCGGGAACGTCGTGGAGCGCAACGGCGAGCGAGTTTACGCCCCCAACCTGACCCCTTCCGCCGGAGGGCCTGGCGGCTGGACGCGGGACGAGATGCGGAGGGCGATCACGACCGGCCTCACGCCGGAGGGGCGACAACTGCACCCTCTGATGCCTTATCTCTTCTACAACGGCATGGCGGACGCAGACCTCGACGCCCTGCTCGACTATCTTCAGACGCTGGAGCCGGTCGAGAGCGAACCATCCCCACCCCCCGACCTCAGCGCGGTTCAACTGCCCCCTCCGCCGCCGGAGCGGAACGGGATTGTGGCCCCCGATCCGGCGGATCAGGTCGCTTATGGAGAGTATTTGAGCGAGGCCGTGCTGGCCTGCGGGGCCTGTCATACCCCTCTGCTGGGAACCGGCGAGCCGGATCGCTCGCGCTGGCTGGCCGGAGGACAGGCGTTCAGGGGGGAGTGGGGGACGGTCTACGCGGGCAACCTGACGCCGGACCCCGATACCGGCCTGGGCCTGTGGCCGGACGAGGCGATCCTCCTCGCGCTTGTGAACGCCCAGCATCCGACGCATCGGCCCCTGTACGATATGATCCATCAGCGGGCCTACAACGCGCTCTCAGGGCGCGACGCGGAGGCGGTGCTCGCCTATCTGCGGGCGCTGCCGCCCATCGTGAACGAGGTTCCTCCCCCTGAGCTGCGCGAGGGGTACGAGGAACCGCCGCCGGAGGGACCGTCCTTCTCCCTGCCTGCGGTGATTCTGACTGTCTTCATGATGCTGGCGCTGCTCGGGCTGGCGCTTTATGTGGGGGTCAGGCAGTATCGCTTCTCCCAGCGCGTCCTCAAGACAGACTGGGCGGAATACTACTCCAACCTCCTCGCGGAGGCACGGAGGGCCGAGGCCCGCGCGGAGAAGGAGGAGCAGGACGATTCTCCGCCAGAGGAGAGGTGATGTCTCCTACTCCTTCGCCAGCGCGTAGTCGCTCAGGAATTTTGAGAGCGCGTCGGCGACGACCTCCGGCTGTTCAAAGTGAGGCATCTCACCCGCCCCCTCTACCCTGACGACGAACCAGTTAGGGCGCTTTTCGTATTCCGACCACTTCCTGAAACCGGCAAACGAGCCCCGCCCGTACAGGACCATTACCGGCAGATTCAGGCAATCGTAGACCTCTTTGATGTCAGGGCTGGAGAGCTTCCCGCTCAGGAGATACATGGGCGCGTGGTGGGCCCCCGGCTGGTGAGCGGTCAGGTACGCGTATGCGATCAGATTCTCCGGCGGGCGGCGGCTCAGAAAGACCCGCCGGAAGAAGAAGGTGAGGGCCTGTCTGGTGGTGAGCAGGTCGTACAGCGCCCGGCTCCAGAGGGGTACACTCAGCAGGCGCAGCAACGTATCGTTCCCATGAAGGCGCGTCTGGCGGCCCGGCCCGGTCGGGGAGATCATCACCAGGCTGCGGAAAAGCTCCGGCGCGTCGCAGGCGGCACGGGCGGCAAACCCGGCGCTCAGGGAGAGCGCGACGACATCCGCCGGGCCGCCCTCCGGCAGAACCTCGGAACGCAGGAAGGCCTGGATGGCCCCGGCGAAGAAGCGGGGGGAGTATTCCAGCTTCCGCCGCTCGGAGAAGCCAAACCCCGGCAGGTCCAGCGCGTATACCCGATGGCTGGCCGCCAGATGATCGTAGAGGGGCTTCACCTCATACGATGAAGCGGCCACATTGACGCCATGAAGGAGCACCAGCGGCTTCCCCGCACCGGTGACGTAGTAGCTGAGCTGCAAGCCGTTCCATGAGAAGGTGCGCCGCTCCCCGCCCAGCGCATGAGTCAGCGTGAGCTGATGCGGAACGAAAACGCGGCTATAAGCCACCCATCCACCCACTGCCAGGGTCGCTGCACGTGCCAGCGAGTGAAAGAAGGTCATCAAACGCCAGAGTGAGCGGAAAATCCCTTTGCGCGAGTTCGAGCGGGCCATTGCTTGCCTGTCCTTTGATTGTAACTGTGATCCAGATCCAACCTTTCCTAATTGTAGCACGTCGGGCAGGAATCGAGGGGAGACAGGGCAAAAAGAAGAGCCCGGCCCCGATGAACGGGCGGGCTCCGGTTCCCTGAAAGGCGGTAAAAAGGTTCGGCGCCGGCGGGCGGCGTCTGTGCGATCCGACTACCGGCTCAGGACCAGGTCTGCCGGATCACGGCGACGACGCGGCCCTGCACTCTGACGACTGAAGGATCGTCAATGTAGATCGGGCTCATCGTCGGGTTGGCGGGCTGGAGACGAACCCGACCGTCGCTCTCCCGATAGATGCGCTTGAGCGTCGTCTCTCCCCGATCTGTCAGCCACACGGCGACGAGGTCCCCGTTGTGCACATCAGCCGGGTGCGCCTGCATGACGACAATATCTCCGTCGTCTATCATGGCGTCAATCATTGACTGCCCGCTGACCTGAAGGGCGAACAGATCCTCGTTGGGCCCCACGATGTCGCGGGGCAGCTCGACTGCCTCATCCGGCCCAAGGATCGCGAAGTCGCCATCCGGCACGGGGACGGGCGCACTGGCAACGATCCGGCCCAGCAAGGGGATTCGCACAAACCGATCCTGTCGGGCTCTGGGAGTCAGCCGCAACCCCCGCGAGACTTCTCGGTCTCGTATCAGGAAGCCCTCCCGCTCCAGTTTGTTCAGGTTGTAGTTAACGACAGAGGTTGAGGAAATCTTGCAGGCCTTGCCGATCTCGCGGATCGTGGGAGGATAGCCGTTCTCTTCAAGGAACTGCTCAATGAACCTCAGGATCGCTTTCTGCCGGGCCGAGAGATTAGCTTCATCCATAAATCACTCTTTCGGGTCTCCGTGTAGCGGTCATTTGTTAGCACATGGGTTCGAGTGCAAGCCCATTATAGCACGAACGTGCGTTCTAAGTCAACCTCACTCGATCACGTGTGGCAGGGCCAGATTACATCTCTCGATCAAAAAACCCTCCCTCCCTTGATAGGCGGAATGGAACCATGCTACAGTGATACAAAGGCTTAACTTTTCTTAGAGAAAGTGAGGAACCTGTGGAAACCTTCACCGCTTTTGACCCGGAGACGGAGGTTATCGGGCAGGCAATGCTCGCGCTCGTGGAGTGCGTCAACAAAGACCATATTCTGCCCATTCTCCGACGGCACGGCCTGGAGCATATCGAGCCAGATCGCTGGTATCCTCAGCAAGTCTGGCTCGATGTTTTCAGGGATGTGGCGAGCAATACGTCAAGCGCCCTGTTCGATCTGGTGGCGATCGGAATAAAGTTCGTCGAGACGGCCCGCTTCCCGGAGGGGATAGACTCAATCGAGGAGGCCCTGATCGCCGTCAACGACAGCTATCAGATGAACCATCGGGGCGGTTATGCGGGGGAGATGTCGGTCGTCATCATGGGGCCGCGCCATGTGCAGGTGATCGATCATACGCCTTATGCCGATGACTTCACCTACGGGGTGATCTACGCCCTCGCCCGGCGGTTCAGGCCGGAGGGAACATACCCCACCATCCGCCATGATGACACGGCCCCCTGTCGCAAGCGGGGCGATGATTCCTGTACCTACGATATCACGTGGTAAGCAAAGGTGCGCTTCTCAGGGCGTGTGGCAGTTTGCGTAGGCATCATCAATGTAATTATCGTTGTGAGCGAACGGCCAGAGACGCAGGTTCTCGAAAAAGACGGTGGCTTTATCACCGGTCGCCGTGAACGTGAAGCTGATCTGGATGTAGTGATCGTAGTGACCGTCCGCGTAGGTGAAGTCGCGGCTTGTCAGCAGCCCGCTGGCGAAGGCATACGTGCCGCCGTTCGGGTCTACGATGATGCGCCAGGTCGAGTTAGCCCGATCATCTTCGCTGGCCGTCCAAGAATGGTAAAGTTGCCCGTCTGTCCCGTGCTCGTCCCCGGCACTCCATGACTGAACCCATGCGCCTACCTCGCACACCTCCCCCGGCGTGGTCGCGAACGTCTGGAAGACCCCCGCCCGGCAGGTTCGGAAGAAACAGAACCACTGCTGGGCGGTGGCTCCGCCATGTACCCGGTCTGTGACGGCGGTGAGCTTGTATTCAGGCCGCCCCATCATCAGGCCTTCCGGGTTGCCGCTGCCGATGCGCTCTGCCGGACAACCGCCAGAAACGTATGGCTCATCACAGTAGAACGGCTCCCAGCCCTCAAACACGTTCACCTCGCCGAAGATGACGGGCCGCGTGTTGCCCTCGAAACCGGGGTTGTTCAGGCGGTTGTTCTGAGGGGGGGCGGTCTGAGTCGTCGTGGACGTGAGGGTGGGTGTTTGAGTCGGAGTGTTCGTGTTCGCCGGCGTTAAAGTGGCGGTCGGCGTA
>DRKO01000273.1 GCA_011051745.1 Chloroflexota bacterium
GATGATCTGCTGGGTGATCGCCGCCGAGAGGATGGACGAAACGATGATGGCGATCAGACTTTTGAGCAGCCGCTCGCGGAGCTCGATCACGTGCGGGAGGATGGAAGCGGGGTTCTCGAAGATCACGCCCAGATCGCCTCCGTCCTCAGGCGGGTTGGCGATCAGGTGGCGGTTACGGATCAGGGCGACCAGCGCCGCCGTCAGGCTCATCAGGAACAGGGAGAGAATCAGACCCGCCTCGAAGCTGATCGGCAGGTGGGGCAGGCGACCCAGCAGGTCGAGAATCTCAGTCAACAGGGAGATCATCGTCTTCTACCGGAGGGGAGGGGGAAGCTGCTGCATCGTCTGAAGGGGCCGGGCCGGAGGCGGGAGGCGTGCTCACCCCGGCGCTGCGAATCCCCCAGGGGTCGGGAATCTTCCGATCCGGGTCGGTCGAAAGGGGACGGAGCTCCGCTGTGAGGTCAATCTGCACGCCTTCTTCGATCTCCTGAACGGTCCGGCGTAGCTCGGCCTGCGCTTCCTCCAGCTCGGCCATCCGCACAAGCGTTGTCGGCAGGTCACGGATGGAGCGGGTGATCATGGTGAAGTCTTTCCACCAGCTTGAGGTCATGAGCTGCTTCAGGAAGCGTCCGGCCTGGAGCGCCACGTCCTGAGAGCGCTCCGGCCCGATGACCACAAAGGCCAGCAGGGCCAGGATGATCAGTTCCGGTAAACCCACACCACATAACGTATCCACGGCTTTTTGTTACCTGTTATCCCGGTCGGCCAGTTTTCAGGTCTGGTCTGAAGAATCTTCGGACGCGCTCTGTCGTTCCTCGGCGAACATGTCCATCAATTCGTTGTAATGGGAGACGAGCGTCCCCAGCACACCGTTGATGAAGCGAGGCGTGCTATCGCTGCCGTACATCTTCCCCAGCTCGACCGCCTCGTTGATGACCACCTTGAGCGGCGTACCCTGGCTGATCGCCAGCTCGTAGATCGCCATGCGCAGGATGTTGCGGTCAATAATTGCCATCTGGGAGACAGGCCATTCGGGAGCATACTGGTGTATCAGAGTGTCCAGCTTCTCGCGGTGACGGGCGACGCCGACGACCAGATCACGTACGAAGCGCCTGTCTCGATTGCTCAGGGCCTCTGTATCCAACCGGGCCCCGATGACATCTTCCACAGGGTGTTCAGCACAATCAATCTCGTACAGGGCCTGCAGGGCCAGGCTGCGGGCTTTGCGGCGTCCTTGCAAGATGCGTCTCCCTCCCGGGTGGTTCAGATCGGCCTGCAATCTCTGACCGTCAGCCGAGGGTGTAATCCACATCCTCGATATGAATGTTAACGGCTTTTACGTCCATCCCGACGAGTTCCTGTACCGCTCGCTTGACGTTGCGCTGAACTTCCCGGCTGACCTCCCGCATGTTGACGCCCGGCTTGACGATCAGGTAGAGGTCAATCGTAACGTTGTTGTCCTCGATGTCAAGCACCACGCCCGATCCCATCGGATGGCCGCGCAACAGGCGGCCTACGTCAACCGGAATGTTGCCCATCTGGGCCACGCCTTCTACCTCGGTCGCGGCGTGCTTGGCGATGGTGATCAGCACGCTGGGTGCGATTGTAATCGTGTCCTGGGGTTCCATCTCCATGTCCTTTTTCGGATAAAGCGTCGGGGTCGCCCTCAGCCCATCACCATGCCGCCATCCACCGAGAGCACGTGCCCGGTGATGTAGGCGGCCTCATCCGAGGCGAGGAAGGCGGTTGCATAGGCGACTTCTTCGGGCGTGCCCCAGCGCTTCAACGGGATCGCCTCCAGAGAAGCCTCTTTCAGGTTCTCCGGGATGCTCTCCGTCAGGTCGGTGGGGATAAAGCCCGGCGCGACGGCGTTCACCGTGATGTTGCGGGCGGCGACCTCGCGGGCGAGGGCCTTCGTGAAGCCGATCAGCCCCGCCTTACTGGCGCTGTAGTTGGTCTGCCCGGCGTTTCCGGCGATGCCCGCGACCGAACTCATGTTGATGATGCGCCCGTACCGCTTGCGCATCATGTGCTTGACGGCGGCCTTCGAGCAGTTGAAGGCGCTTTTCAGGTTCGTTCTGATCACGCTGTCCCAGTCATCCTCGGACATCATCATGATCACCATGTCGCGGGTCGTTCCGGCGTTGTTCACCAGAATGTGCAGGCCGCCAAAGGCGGCGATCGTCTCTTTGATCAGGGATTCCGCCTGAGCGTAATCGCTGACGTCGGCCTGCATGGCGCGTGCCGTGCCGCCTTCGGCCTCGATGGCGGCGACGACCTCGGCGGCGGCCCGGGCGTTGCTCCGGTAGTTGACCATGACGGCTGCGCCGCGCCGCGCCAGTTCGAGGGCGACTGCCCTCCCGATGCCGCGCGACCCGCCGGTGACGATCGCTATTCGTTCATCCAGACGACTCATGTCCATCCCATTCCTGTGCAGTGATGTGGAACGAGCACGTTCTCCCGAAGTAAGCCCCGGGGGCTACCCTGAGGGCCTGCCTGAAGCGGAGCGGATTGTACCATCGCTAACCAGAGAGTTCAACCAGCCTGCCGGTCGGGTGCAGGGGGTGAGTGGGGCGGTCATGAGAGCCGGATGATGGTATCCGTCGCGAAAAGCGGCGGTAGCTCGATCCCCAGTCGCCGGTAGAGGGAGGGCGGCACGCTGATATCGGCCAGGTACAGGTCGCCGACGACGGCGCGGGCCTGCTCCGTCGCCAGCCCGACTTTGGGGAGGGCGAGCGTCAGCGTGGCGTCGGCTTTGATGCAGGGATCGCCCGGCACACCTGCTGTTGTGTCCAGCCCGGAGGGCGCGTCCAGGGCGAGGATCGCCTGCCCGGAGGCGTTGATCAGCCGGATCAGGTCGGCGGTTGCGCCGCGCGGGTTGCTCCGCAGCCCGTAGCCGATCAGGGCGTCGAGGATCAGGTCGGCATGATTAAAGGCCGGCGGGCTGGCCGGATCAAAGACGGCACGCTCAACCGGCAGCCGCGAAAGCGCCCGCCACTGGTGGGCGGGTGTCTCTTTGAGTTTCTCCGGGGAGCGGGCCAGGACGACCCTGACCCGCGCCCCCCAGTTGCTCAGATGACGGGCGGCGACCAGCCCCCCGCCGCCGTTGTTGCCCGCGCCGCAGACGACGGCGATCTGTTTCCCCTGCGCGTTGCCTCCCAGCAGCCGCCGCGCCAGCGCGGCCAGACTGCGGCCTGCGTTCTCCATCATCTGGAGCAGGCCGATGCCGTATTCCTCGATCATCAGCCGATCCACCTCGACCATCTGGTCAGTGGTCAGGAGGGGGAGTTGTGTTCCGGTCACCGGCGCACTTTTCCTTAAGCCTGAAGGAGGCGGGCGATGCCCTCCGGCGAGTCAACAACGTAACGCTTCGTGCTCCGATCAATGCGCTTCAACAGGCCGCTCAACACGTCTTTGCTGCCCAGCTCAACGAAGGTCGTAACCCCGGCGTCGAGCATCGCGCGGACGCTCTCCGTCCAGCGCACCGGCGAGGTAAGCTGATCGCCAAGCTCGGCGCGGACCTCCTCTTCGGTGGTGAGGGGGCTGGCCTGTGTGTTCCCGATGATGGGAATGATGGGCCTGTGGAAGGGCGTTTCGGCCAGCGCGGCCCGGAAATCTTCAGCCACACGGGCCATCAGAGGGGAGTGGGCGGCGATGGTGATCGGCAGGCGGACCACGCGCCGGGCTCCCGCCTCAGTAGCGTGCTTCATTGCCACGCCCAGCGTTTCCTCGTCCCCTGCGATCACGACCTGACCGGGACAGTTGTCGTTGGCGACAACGACGATGCCACCTGTCTCTTCCCGCGCAGCGGCGCAGATCGCCTCGACGCGGACGATGTCCAGCCCCAGCAGGGCGGCCATGCCGCCGGGGCTGTGCTGACCGGCGGCTTTCATCAACTCACCACGCCGCCGAACCAGCCTCAGGCCGTCCGGGAAGCTCAGGGCTCCGGCGGCGGTCAGGGCGGTCAGTTCACCCAGGCTGTGGCCTGCGACGAAGGCGGGCGTGAAAGGCTCGCCCAGCTCTTCGTAAAGCGTGCGCAGGGCGGCGATGCCCGCCACGTAGAGTGCGGGCTGGGCGTTGATGGTGTCAGTAAGCTCTTCCTCCGGCCCTTCAAAGCACAGTTTTGAAAGCGGGAAGCCCAGCAGGGCATCCGCTTCTTCAAAGGTCTGGCGGGCGACGGGGTACTGTTCGGCCAGTTCGAGGCCCATCCCGACCGCCTGAGACCCCTGCCCCGGAAATATGAAAGCCGTCGTTGTCTGATCCAGCATCGCTGTTTCCCCCCACCGGTGAGCGTCGGATGATACATCAGCCCTGCTGCGAGGGACTCCCTGAGCCACAAATGAAAAGACCGCGCTCCCACATGGAAACACGGTCTGGCGAGCATCCTGCGCGCGCCCGCACGCCCTTTCTACTCTTCTTCGATCTCAATGATCTCACGCCCTCTGTACGTCCCGCAGGAGAGGCAAACGGTGTGCGGCAGTTTCATCTCGCCGCAGTTCTCACAGGGAACCAGGGCAGGAGGCTTGAGCCGGTCGTGCAGACGCCGCCGATTCCGGCGACCCTTGGAAATTTTGCGCTTTGGTAGTGCGCCCATCTTGGTTGCTCCTGCTTACAAGTATTGCCCCGGCGCAAGCGCCGGGCGCATGCCAGATTATAGCGGGCCGCCGGAGCGTGTCAAGCTGTGCAGAGGAACTTTTACCGCCCGGCACGAAAACCCGCGCCGGAGGCTGCCCGGAGCCCCGGAATGGCACGCGGAGTCGTTTCCCTGTGATCCCCCGACCGGTGGCCGTCTGGCTGTGCCGCTACTCGCGCCGCGAGGAGATGCGCTCGATGGGCAGCGGCTCGCTTTCCGTGTCCAGCGTGGACGGTTTTTCGATGTCGGTGGCAGGCCGGGCCTGAGGCTGACGGACGCTCGTCTCGCGCTGGATGTGAACAATGCCGTTGTGGACGACCGTCAGGGTGCGCTCCAGAGTATCTTTCAGATCGGAGAGAACATCCATCACGTACTGGTCGGCCTCGCGGCGGATGTTGTCGGCCTCCTGGCGACTCTGCTCGATGATGCTGTTGGCGCGTGCCTTCGCGGCCTGAGTGATGCTGTCGCGCTGGATGAGCGTTTCGCTCTTCTCCCGCGCGAGCTCGCGGATGCGGGCCGCTTCCTCGTTGGCCTGCGCGATGATGCGATCCCGCTCACGCAGAATCCGCTTGGCCTTCTCGATCTCTTCCGGGATCGAGATGCGCATCTGGTCAATCAGTTCGAGCGCCCGCTGCTCGTCAACCAGCGTATAGGCCGTGAAAGGCATATGGCGGCCATTGTTCAGCAGCTCTTCCAACCGGTCTACCAGGTGTTGTATGTCCAAGGATCGCCTCCCCTGATGTGGAACGCGAGCGTTCCCTCGCAGTAAGTCCTCCGGTTTCGGGTCGGTTGTAAAGCTCAGCACGGAGACAGCCCCGGAAGTCTCCTCAACGCCCGCTTGCGGCGCTGTCTTCCGGCGGCGAGTGCCGGTGTCTCCGCTGAGCCTACTTTACTCCATCTAGTCGCGCAGCGAAACCATGTCCACTGAGCCAGGTGCATCATCGCCCAATTTTTCAAAATGCGCAACCAGCGCTTTTTCCACGTTGGGCGGAACCATGCTGCTTACATCGCCCCCAAGCGAGGCGATCTCCCGAACCGTGCTGCTGGCGATGTGCATGTACTGCTCGCCGCTGATCAGGCAGACTACCTCGATCTCCGGGGCCAGACGATGATTTGCCAGCGCCATACGGAATTCTAACTCAAAATCGGAAAATACGCGCAATCCCCGCACGATAGCCTGCGCCTCTACCCAGCGGGCGAAATCCACCGTCAGGCCGGTGTAAATCTCGACCCGAACGTTGGGAATATCTTTGAGCGCCTCGCGGGCCATTGCGAGCCGCTCCTCGGCGGAGAAGAGCAGGCGTTTGAGCGGGCGGTCATAAACGCCGACGACCACTTCATCGAACAGTCTGGCTGCCCGCCGGGCGATGTCGCAATGCCCCAGATGGATCGGGTCAAAGGTGGCGGGGAAGATGGCTCTACGCATAGTTGGTGGCTTTCCTTAGCTGATATCCCCTTCTCGCCGGCGGGCCAGTTCGTTAACACGCAGGGCAAGAAGCTGATGCTCCGGCAGAACAAGCTCCGGATCGCGTTCAAACACGGTTCGCGCTTCGCGCTGGACGAGGTCCACCAGACGGGAGTCCATCAGGTTGGCGAAGCGAATCTCTCCGATGAACCCGCTCTGGCGAGTCCCCAGCAAATCCCCGGCCCCGCGCAACTCCCAGTCAATCTGCGCAAGGCGGAAGCCGTCGGTGGTTTCCTCCATCGCACGCAGCCGCTCGTCGGTTTCAAGGAAGGGTTTGTCGGAGAGCAGGAGGCAGTAGCTCTCGTGCTCCCCGCGTCCGACGCGCCCCCGTAGCTGATGTAACTGCGCCAGCCCGAAGCGGTTGGCGTTCTCCACCAGCATGACGCTGGCGTTGGGAACGTCAATGCCCACCTCGATGACGGTGGTGCTGACCAGAATATCGATCTCACCCCGATAGAAGGCCGCCATCACGGACTCTTTCTCGGTGGGGTGCATTCTGCCATGCAGCAGGCCGAGCCGCAAGTCGGGGAAAATCTCTTTCTGAAGCCGCTCGTACTCAGCCGTCGCCGCGCGTGCGTTCAGCCGGTCGCTTTCCTCGATGAGCGGATAGATGATGAAGGCCTGGCGTCCTTTTTCGATCTGGCCGCGAATGAAGGCATAGGCCCGCTCACGCTCTTTGGGTTGCAGGATGCGGGTCTGGACGGGCTGGCGACCGGGCGGCATCTCGTCAATGACCGTCAGATCGAGGTCGGCGTGGAGCGTGAGGGCCAGTGTGCGGGGGATCGGGGTGGCCGTCATAACCAGCAGGTGGG
This sequence comes from Chloroflexota bacterium, assembly GCA_011051745.1. Classification (GTDB taxonomy): domain Bacteria; phylum Chloroflexota; class Anaerolineae; order Aggregatilineales; family UBA3940; genus DRKO01. The sequence goes on from DRKO01000273.1 coordinate 6,911, forward strand.
GGTTGCCGCCTGCCGCTTTCTCACGCAATGCCCCGCGCTGCAC
>DRKO01000274.1 GCA_011051745.1 Chloroflexota bacterium
CAAGGTTGTGCAGGACGCCTTCGGCATTGTCAAGGGCGTTATGACGACCATCCACTCCTACACCAACGACCAGCGCATCCTCGACCTGCCGCACAAAGACCTGCGCCGCGCCCGGGCCGCCGCTCTGAACATCATCCCGACTACAACGGGTGCTGCCAGGGCTCTTGCGCTGGTCATCCCTGAGCTGGAAGGCAAGTTCGACGGCTTCGCGATGCGGGTTCCCACCCCGACCGTTTCGGTGGTGGACTTCGTCGCGGAGCTGGAGAAGGAAACGACGACCGAAGAGCTGCATGAAGCCTTCCGCGCGGCAGCCAACGGCCCCATGAAGGGCATTCTGGGCTTCTCCGAGGAGCCGCTCGTCAGCATGGACTACAAGGGCGACCCGCGCTCCAGCATTGTAGATGCCCAGTTTACCTTCATTATGGGCGGCAATATGGCGAAAGTCGTGTCCTGGTACGATAACGAATGGGGATACTCCGTGCGCACGGCTGATCTGGCTAAGCTGATCGCGGATCAACTCTAAAGAACGACGTACCGCGACTATCGGAGCCCTCCCATGTCCGGGAGTTCTGTGACACATACAGGGGCGGCAACTTACCGCTAACGGCGGTATGCCCGCCCCTCTACACTGCCCAGGGGGAATCTCCATGAATAAAAAGACGATTCGAGATGTTGACCTGAAAGGCAAGCGTGTGCTGGTGCGGGTTGACTTCAACGTGCCCTTGAAAGACGGCAAGGTAGCGGACGATACCCGCATTGAGGCGGCCATCCCGACGCTGAAAGCCATTCTTGAACAGCATCCCAGGGCCGTGATCCTGATGTCTCATCTGGGGCGGCCCAAGGGTGAACGTAAGCCGGAATTCTCGCTGAGGCCGGTGGTTCCGGTGCTGGCCGAGAAGCTGGGGGTGGATGTTGCCTTTGCTGAGGACTGCGTGGGCGAAGTGGCCGAGCAGGCCGTCGCCGCGTTGCCGGAGGGTGGAGTGTTGCTGCTGGAGAACACCCGCTTCCACCCGGAGGAGCGCAAAAACGATCCGGAGTTTGCCCGGCAACTCGCCAAACTGGGGGATATCTACGTCAACGACGCTTTTGGCTCGGCCCACCGGGCGCATGCCAGCACTGAAGGCGTCGCACACTACCTTCCGGCGGTGGCCGGGCTGCTGATGGAAAAAGAGATCGAGTTCCTCAGCAACGCGATTGAGTCACCCAGGCGGCCTTTTGTCGCCATTCTGGGCGGGGCCAAGATATCCGACAAGATCGGCGTCATCGAGAATCTGCTGAATAAGGCCGACCGGATTCTGATCGGCGGCGGCATGGCGAATACGTTCGCTGCCGCGCAGGGCATCCCGATGGGCGATTCGCTGGTTGAGGCGGACGCGCTGGAGACGGCTAAAAGCATCCTGAGCAAGGCTGGCGATAAGCTGGTTCTGCCGGTTGACCTCGTGATCGCCGACACCTTCGACGAGAACGCGAACACAAAAGTCGTCCCCCTGAAAGAGGGAGTCCCCGAGGGGTGGCGCGCGCTCGACATCGGCGCGGAGACGGTCGAGCTTTTCAAGAAGCATCTGGCGGAGGCGATGACGGTCGTCTGGAACGGGCCGATGGGGGTCTTCGAGATGGCTCCCTTTGCGAAGGGAACCTTTGCCATCGCCGAGGTGCTGGCCGGGCGTGCCGCCGAAGGCGCAACCGTCATCATCGGGGGCGGGGACTCGGCATCGGCCATCAAGCAGGCCGGACTGGCGGATAAGGTGACTCACGTCAGCACGGGCGGCGGGGCCAGCCTGGAGATGCTGGAAGGGAAGGTTCTGCCCGGCCTGGCAGCGCTGGATGACAAGTAGACCCGCACAGGAGAGGGCCAGCCCGGACGCTGGCCCTCTTCGTTGCCCGCCCCAGGGCGTGCCGGGCAGTGGGCTGTTGTTCGGCGGGTAGGCCTCCGTTATAATGATCGCTGGCATGCCGGTCGCTGTGTTCTGTTATCCCGGCAGGGCCGGAAAGGTCGCATCCATGACGTTTGAGATTGGCGAGAAAATCGGCCCCTACCGCATCGTTGAATCCATCGGGCAGGGGGGCATGGCTACTGTCTACAAAGCCTATCATGCCCGGCTGGATCGCTATGTGGCGATCAAAGTCCTGCATCCGGCTTTGAAGCAGGACCCCAGCTTTCTGGAACGCTTTCAGCGTGAGGCCCGTCTGATCGCCCGCCTTGAACATCCCAACATCGTCCCTGTGTATGACTTCAGCGAGTACAAGGGCAACCCCTATCTTGTGATGCGCTTCATCGAGGGGAAAACGCTCAAGGCGCGGTTGAAGGAAGGCCCGCTCTCGCTGGTGCAAACCGCGCAGATCGTGCAGAGCGTGGGAAGCGCCCTGTCATACGCCCATAAGGAAGGCATCCTGCACCGCGACATCAAGCCTTCCAACATCATGCTGGCGAAGGACGGGAACATTTACCTGGCCGACTTCGGGCTGGCACGGATGGTGCAATCCTCGGAGAGCACGATCTCCCGCGATATGATCGTGGGAACCCCGCATTATGTCTCGCCGGAGCAGGCCAGAGGGGATAGCGAACTGGACGCCCGAACGGATATTTACTCGCTGGGCGTGGTGATCTACGAGCTGGTGGTGGGGAAAGTGCCCTTCACTGCCGATACGCCTTATGCCATCGTGCACGATCATATCTATACACCCCTGCCCATGCCGCGCGAGGTCAACCCCGATGTGCCCGAATCCATCGAACGGGTGCTGTTCAAGGCGCTGGCGAAGAAGCCTGAGGAGCGATACTCGACGGTTGATGAGATGGTGGCCGCCTTCCTCGACGCCGTGGAAAAGGCCGACATCGGGGAGGCCGAACCCCTGCCCCGCACCGAGCCGACATTCCCGCGTTCTGTCCTGCCCGACGGGGCAGCGGGACCCACTCAGGAGGTGAACCTCTCCCGCCCGGAGGCGACGCTGGCCGTTCTGCAAACGGGTGACCAGACAACCCTGCCACCTGTACAGACGAAGGCCTTTCAGGCGAAAAGACGCAGGGGCGGGGGTGCTCTGTGGGCAGTGGGCGGATTGATCCTGCTGGTGATCACGATTCTGGTCGGGGGGCTCCACCTGGGGCGGGTGATCCGTGAGGAGTACAACCACGTTTTTCGCGAAGTTCAGAGTGAGGGCAGCTTCCTCTTCGAGGAATCCCCTTACGCCCCCCTCGATGTCATCTGACGACACCTGAACCATCCATTAAGGAGATCGTATGCGTACACCGTTTCTGGCAGGCAACTGGAAAATGCACAAGACGATCCCTGAGGCGCTGGAACTGGTCAACGCGCTGAAAGGCCCGCTTGGGGAGATCAAGGGTGTGAAGAAGGCCGTCTGCCCCTCGTTCGTCGCCCTGGCCCCGGTGGCCGAGGCCCTGAAGGGCAGCGATATTCTGCTGGGCGCCCAGAACATGTACTGGGAGGAAGAAGGGGCCTACACCGGCGAGGTGTCCCCCCTGATGCTCAAAGGGCTGTGTGATCTGGTGATCATCGGCCACTCTGAGCGACGCCAGTACTTCGGCGAGACGGACGAGACCGTCAACAAGAAGATCAAGGCGGCTCTGGCGCACGGGCTGGACCCCATCGTGTGCGTGGGGGAGAGCCTGGAGCAGAACCGGGCCGGAGAGACGGAGAGCTTCGTCGGCTCGCAGGTGCGGGCCGCCTTTGAAGGGATCACGGCGGAGCAGGCCAAGGGGATCGTTGTCGCCTACGAGCCGATCTGGGCGATCGGCACGGGCATCGCGGCCACGCCGGAGGAAGCCAACCGTATCATCGGAGAGGTAGTCCGGGGCACGCTGGCGGAACTCTACGGCGATGAGATCGCCCAGCAGATGATCATCCAGTATGGCGGCAGCATCAAGCCCGCCAACGTCGAGGCCCTGATGTCCCAGCCGGAAATTGACGGCGGGCTGGTCGGCGGGGCCTCGCTGAAAGCCGGGGATTTCATCACCCTGGTTGAAGTTACCGCCAGGGTCAAGGGGCTGGCCTAGTCAACTCGTCGGATGAGGGCGGCGTTTCATCGGGGAGCGCTGCCCTCTTTCTTTTAAGGCGGAGGCCACATGCCTGACTGGATACTTTCATGGATACTGATCGGTCTGACGATCTGGCCGTTGATCCAGGTGGAGCGCTGGATACACAAGCATATCCAGGGGCTGGGCCTCCTGCTGACCAACAACCCGCAGGCAGCAGTGTTGATCTACTACCTCCTCCTCCTGCCCGGTGTTGCCCTCCATGAACTCAGCCAGTGGCTTCTGGCGAAAGCGCTGGGCGTCAGGGTCAAGAAGTTTCGCCTGTGGCCGGAGAAGCAACGCGGCGGGATCATCCGGCTGGGGCTGGTCGAGATTGACCCCAAGACGGATACGATACGGGCCACGCTGGTGGGTATGGTTCCGCTCGCGACCGGTCTGGCCGCGATCGCGCTGATCGGGAGCACCCACTTTAACACCGATGTACTGCTTGACTCGCTGCTGACGGGTGATCTGCCCACCATCATCGCCGGACTCAACGCCTTTGTCTCCGCACCTGACTTCTGGCTGTGGGTCTATCTGGTCTTTGCAATCGCCAATGCCATGCTCCCGGAGCCACACGACCGGATTAGCTGGCCTTTGCTGGGTGGCACGATTGCGGCGATTGTGATCTTCCTGCTGGTTCTTGACCTGAATATCCTGCTACAGACGTGGGTACAGGGGCCGCTCGCTCAACTGGCCCGCTGGGTGAGCCTGGCCCTTCTCATCGCGCTGACAATTGACGTGATCTGTATGATGCTGATCGCGGGGATGGAGTGGCTGTTCAGCCGTATTCTGAACCGTGAACTGGAGTATCGTTAGCCCTCACCGGCGGAGGGGGTGCGCCGGGCCAGCCAGATGAAGCCGATCAGGCTGATGCCCGCCATTGCCAGCAACGCAATGAACTTATACAGCCGCGATGGGATCGCGAGCGCCAGCCCCCCGAAGGCGGCGCAGAAGAGGTAGTACCCCAGCACAATCTGGCGCTGGGAAAGACCCATATCGAGCAGCCGAAAGTGCAGATGCCCCCGATCCCCCTGGGCGGGGTTTGCGCCCCTGGAGAGGCGGGCCACGATCTGCCAGGCAACATCGAGCAGGGGCAACCCCATCACGAGCAGGATAG
>DRKO01000275.1 GCA_011051745.1 Chloroflexota bacterium
GGCGGCGTGCAAAAACCACGCGCCCAGCGTGACGATCAGGGCGATCTGCCCCAGGTCCAGCGGGAGTTCGGGGACGAAGTAGTCGGTCAGCGGCTTGGTCGGGCCGAGAACCAGCACAACGCCCAGCCCGACCAGCGGATCGATCAGGGTGGCGATGAGGAGTATGGCGACCAGCAGGCCAATCCCCGCCCACAGAAGGGGGAGGCGGGCCAGTGCCAGCCCGCTCGCGGCTGCACCGAGGGCCAGCACTCCCCAGACCCAGCCGGGCATCCAGCTTTCCCATCTCAGCCAGCCGCGAAACCGGCTGAGGTGCTGTTCATTCACCGGTCTCTAACTGCTCCCGAAAATAGGCAATCGTGCGCTCCAGACCTTCCCGGATGTCTATGGTGGGCTCCCACCCCAGCACGCGGCGTGCTCTGGTGATGTCCGGCCTGCGGGTCTGGGGATCGCCTTCGATGCGTTTGCTCTTCTGGAAAACCACACCTGCCGTGTTGCCGGTCAATTCGTTGATCAGGCTGGCAAACTCCCGGATGCTGATCTCGTGCGGGTTGCCGATGTTGACCGGGTCTGTTTCGTCTGACATGAGGAGGCGGTAAAGCCCCTCAATCTCATCTTCTACGTAGCAGAAGCTCCGCGTCTGCGTGCCGTCCCCGTAGATCGTGAGGGGTTCGCCGCGCAATGCCTGCCCGATGAAATTCGGAACAACCCGCCCATCGTCCAGCCGCATACGCGGGCCATAGGTGTTGAAGATGCGGGCGATCCGCGTATCCAGCCCGTGATAGCGATGGTAGGCCATCGTCATCGCCTCGGCAAAGCGCTTGGCCTCATCATATACGCCACGTGGGCCGATGGGGTTGACGTTTCCCCAGTACGTCTCGACCTGAGGGTGAACCTTCGGGTCGCCGTAGACCTCGGAGGTTGAGGCCAGCATAAAGCGCGCCTCTTTGCTCTTGGCAAGCCCAAGCGCCTTGTGCGTGCCCAGCGCGCCCACTTTGAGCGTCTGGATCGGGTAGGTCAGGTAGTCAATCGGGCTGGCCGGAGAGGCAAAGTGCAGCACGGCGTCCAGCGGGCCTTCAACGTAGATGTAGTTTGTCACGTCGTGCTTGATGAACAGGAAACGCTCATGCCCGGCCAGATGTTCGATGTTGCGGGTCGTCCCCGTGATCAGGTTGTCCATCGCGATCACGGTATGCCCCTCTGAGAGGAAGCGGTCACAGAGATGCGAGCCCAGAAAACCGGCCCCGCCTGTAATTAAAACACGCATATGAAGGTCATACTCCTGAATGGAACGCGGAAGGCGTGCTCTCGCGTTCTCTCACGTAGGTGTCCGCCAGATATTTACTCATCCGGCAGGAAGGTGACGGTGTAGGTTTCTTCTTCGTAGTTGTTGTCTTCGAACAGCTCGGTTACGTCGTCGTTGGTGTCAATCCGTATCCAGGCTGTGTAAGTCGCCGTCTCCTCACAGGGAACTTCGATGTCGCCGTTGTAGAAGAAGATCGGCGTGGTTCCCCACTGAAGCTCTTCGACGAACTCCGTCTGAATTTCCTCGCCCCAGCCCAGCGACCACTCAACGCTGAAGTTATAGGCCGGGCCGGTTCCCCGGTTGATCACGCCGACCTGCACAAGCATCCACTCGTTGCACGTTGCGCCCGAACTGGCAATTGTCAGGATGGGAGCCAGGTCGGGGGCCTCCAGACCTGCCCCCTGAATGCCGACATATCCGATGCCGGTCGGCGTGGGAGGAGGGGCCTGCGCTCCGGCGGGGGCTGCCGGGGCCGCTCCGCTTCCAGCGGGCGGGGTCTCTTCCTCGCCCCCTGCCGCCTGCGTGGTGTAAAGGGAGAGGGTCGCCAGTTCCTCCGGGCTGAATGTCACGCGCGGCGTGGGGGTCGGGAGCGGCGTCCGCGATGGCAGGCGCTCAACTGTGGGATAGGGCGTGAAGGTCGGCCACGGCGTGGAAGTCGGGGCGGGTGTTATTGAGAGCAGAGAAGGATCGAGTGTGGGGAGCGGTGGGCTTTTCTCCTGTGCTGTCGGAAACCCGCTGCATCCGATGAGGATCAGGGACACAGCTATTATGATGGTGAGAACATACCGGATTGGTGACTTCATGGCCTGTCCAGATGCTCCAGACGCTTGGTCGTAAGCTTTGGCAACGAAGTTCGGAATCAAGGGCTTACCAGCCTGCTGACGCGGGGGACAGTTTACCACCTAATATCGGGCAGGCCAACGATCGCTGTTGAGGCCGATTTTCTTACCCCCGGCTGGCGTATTCTGTGGTAGAATGCTGAGCATGGTGATCGGAACCAGCATGATCGAGCTTCATCTGCCCGGCGCTCACTCCCTTAAAGACAAGCGCCGCATTCTGAAAAGCCTGATGGCCCGCCTGCACAAAGAGTTTAATGTTTCCTGCGGGGAGATCGAGCTACATGAAACGTGGCAGTCGGCTATCATCGGTGTGGCGGTTGTCTCTACCGAAGCTCCGCATGCCAACCGCGTGCTGAACAGCGTCGTCAACTGGATCGAACTGCACCGGCCCGACCTGACCGTTGTGGATCACACGGTCGAGATCATCCATTGACGGGAAGGTATAATGAAGGCAGAGAGATAGAGAAGCCGGTGATGGATTCAAAGGATTAGAGAAAGCATGACAGTCCGTAAAATCATTTATCCCGATAACCCGATTCTGCGGAAGAAGGCGCACCGTGTGCGCGAATTCGATAAGAAGCTTCACCGATTGATTGATGACATGGTGGAGACGATGACGCAGGCTGAAGGCGTTGGCCTGGCAGCCCCCCAGGTGGCGGTCAGCCAGAGGGTGATCGTCGTCCGTCTGCCCGATGA
>DRKO01000276.1 GCA_011051745.1 Chloroflexota bacterium
GGCCATGAAAGTCGCCGGCGTCAAGCCGCGCGATCTGGATATGATCATCGTCGCCACCTCGACGCCTGACTACCTGCTTCCACCGGTCTCAAGCCAGATTCAGGATATGCTGGGGGCGAAGTGCGGCGCGTTCACGGTTGTGGCGGGCTGCACGGGCTGGCTCTATGCCCTTGCCGTCGGGCAGCAGTTTATTGAGACGGGGGCCTATGATACGATTGTGGTCATCGGGGCGGAGGAAGTCAGCCATGCGATTGACTGGACGGACCGGACAACCTGTGTGCTCTTCGGCGACGGGGCGGGTGCGGTGGTGTTGCAGGCCTCGGAGACGCCGACCGGTATTCTGGCCTTTGAACTGGGATCGGATGGCTCCGGCTACAAGCACCTGATCGTGCCCGGCGGCGGGGCGATCAAGCCAATGAGCCATGAGGTGATTGACAACCGGGAAAACTACATCCGCATGAACGGGCGGGAAATCTTTAAATTCGCGGCCCGCGTGCTGGGGCGCTCGCTCCGGCGGGTGCTGACCGAGGCGGGCATGAGCGCTGAAGATATTGATCTGTTTATCCCGCATCAGGCCAACCACCGGATCACGGAGGCCGCCGCCCGCCTGATGCACGTGCCGGAAGACCGCTTTTATATGAACATTCAGCGTTACGGGAACACGTCGGCGGCGTCCATCCCCATTGCCCTGTGCGAAGCGATCGAGGAGGGGCGTTGCAAGCCGGGCGATACGCTGGCCTTTGTCGCCTTCGGGGCGGGGCTGACGTGGGGGGCGGCTGTCGTCCATCTGGGCGGGCCGAATCAGGATGTCGCGGTCTCGCTGGCTGACGAACTCTTTATCCTGGCGCGGGCCAAATATCTGGCCCGCCGCACGGTAGGCGTCGTTCAGGGAATGGCGACCGACGCTCTGCTGGCGGTCAGCGAGCGGTTCAAGCTGTAGGAGAGCAAGGGGCGGGGGCCTGCTGGGGCTTAACGGCTACAGGTCCGCTATCGGCAGGCCGCCGGAGCTTTATTGCTGATCATGGACAGGCAGGCGGTGCGAGGGGGAAGATCAATCGCACCGCCTGTTTTCCTGACTGAATTCTGAGGAGCCGGATATGCCGTCCGAGATGCTTACGCAATCCATCCCGACCTCTGCCAAAGAGTGCTACGACGCTCTGCTGGAGGTGCTGCCCGATCTGGGGTATGAAATATGGAAGACCCGCCCGATTGCCTGGCTCGTGATCGCCAGAGGGGAGATAGAGGGAAGCCCGCTGACGATCAACGCGATGTGCAGCATGTCCACGCCCACCACGCTGAGCCTCACACTGAGCAGCGACGGGGTGAGCAGCGAACAACTCCAGAAGGCCGGTAACGCCATTCTGGAGAAACTTAAACTCTAGCAGTAATTCGACGGGAGCAGGCAGGAGACCTTCCCCTATGAAGGGATGTCGCCTCCGTCAAGCGGGGTTCCACAGCGACTGCAGAAACGCGCCGTGGGAGGAGAGAGCTTCCCGCACTGAGGGCAGGCCTTCGGCTGGACTCCGGCCAGACTCCCCCCGCAGGCCGAGCACTGCCCGGCCCCGACCGGATTCCCCACCCCGCAGAAGGGGCAGGCCACCATCCGATCCTCCTCGGCCAGACCCAGCTTCGCCCCGACGCTCTCCACGTAATGCTCAACGGCTTCCCAGACCTGCTGAGGAAGCTGGAGCGTCTGGATGTCCTCCGCGATCTCCGATAGCTCGCCCAGAAGCGAGAAGGGCCTGAACCAGCCCCGCAAACCGGCATCGAGGAGGTCGGCTGCCGGGCCGAGCCACTGGTGCTCACCAAGCGAAACCTCAACGGCATTCTGGCTCTGAATGATGCTGATCGTCAGGGCGGCCCGCGTCCTCTGATCCCATTTGCCCTCTCTGGCGATGATCTGGACGATCATATGATCGTCAGAGCCGCTCGCCCTGGCGATCAGATGTCCGGTGTTGAACCGGATCACGAGCGCTTCGGCCAGGCCGCGGGCCGTCACGGGGCCGCGATAGGTACGTCTCTGCATAGGCTCTCCTCGATCTGGAAACGAAAACAGGGAGTGACGCCCCGTTCGGGTTCCGTCACTCCCTGTCCCTCGTCTTACATAGACCTCATTGCCGCAGGGGTGCTTACTCAGGCTTTCGCTGCCGGAGGCGATCCGGATTGGCGAAGCCCAGCAGGCCGGTATCCAGCCGTGGCTGGCGGGCCCGCTCTTCTTCCTTCCCGAAGCGGATCACCTCGCCGGTGTCCGTGATGGCCTCCACGGCCAGCCCCAGACTCTGGAGCTCCTTCACCAGCACGCGGAAGCTGGCAGGAATCCCCGGCTCTTCGATGGGCTCGCCCTTGACGATGGCTTCATAGGTGCGGACGCGCCCCTGCACGTCGTCGCTCTTCACCGTCAGCATCTCCTGAAGGGTGTAGGCAGCCCCGTAGGCTTCCAGCGCCCAGACCTCCATCTCGCCGAAGCGCTGGCCGCCAAACTGCGCCTTGCCGCCCAGCGGCTGCTGGGTGACGAGCGAGTAAGGGCCGGTCGAGCGGGCGTGTACTTTGTCCTCGACGAGGTGCGAGAGCTTGAGCATGTGGATCACGCCCACCGTAACGGGCCGGTCGAACGGCTCACCGGTTCGGCCATCGTAAAGAATCTGCTTGCCCACAAGGGGGATGGGCTCGCCGATCTCCTGCTGGGCGTGTTCCGCGCGGGCAC
>DRKO01000277.1 GCA_011051745.1 Chloroflexota bacterium
GAGATCTACCCCGACTACATAGAGACGATGTACGAGGTGGCGGACGAATACGGCTTTGAGGCCTACGATTTCGTCTCCGTTCTGGACGATGAGACGGAGATGGTGTTCCAGAGCCATATGCACCTCTACCCGGCAGGGAACCGGGCGGTGGCCGGAGCAATGGCCGACATTCTGGACGGGATGATACGGGAACAACTGGCTGATGGCCGAACGGATTGAGACCCCCCGCCGCTCCCGCGATGCCCGCCCTGTCGCTCGCCGACGGGGACGGTTTGGCATTCGCCGCGCGGTGGGGCGGGGCGGGTTTCAGTGGCGCTGGATCAGCGGATTGATCGTGCTCCTGCTGACGGGGACGGGCATCTTCATCTTCACCAGCCCGATGTTCTACGTGCATCAGGCCGAGGTGGGCGGTGTGCGCTACGTTCCGGCGGAGGAGGTCTTCACGGCGGCGGAGATAGCGGAACTGCATGTCCTGTGGGTTGACCCCGACGAAGTGGCGAAACGGGTGGCCGCCTCGCCCAGCCTGGAGTCGGCACAGGTGTTCGTCGGGTGGCCCGCGCGGGTGGTGATTCTGGTGCAGGAGCGGGAGCCCGCGCTCATCTGGGAGCAGGGCGGACAACGCTACTGGGTGGACGTGAACGGCAACCTGATGCTGATGCGCCGTGAACTGCCCGGCCTGCTCCGCATCGTGAACGAAGGCGAGGCGATCCCCTTCCACTGCCCCGGCCCCGGCTGCACAGAAGAGAACACGGTAACGATCGATCTGGCCGTTGTGCAGGGCGCTCAGCAGCTTAAAACGCTCCGCTCCAACATTGACGTGCTGTACTATGATCCGGTGCGCGGCCTCAGCTATCAGGACGGGCGGGGCTGGCGCGGGTACTTCGGCACGGGCACGGACATGAACCTCAAGCTGGTGGTTTATGAAACGCTCGTTGACGACCTGATGGCGCGGGGCATCCAGCCGGTCTATATTGACGTCAGCAACCCCGACGCGCCTTTCTACCGCGCTGCCCGTTGAGCAGGCTTTCCCGTGAAGACGAATTTCCGAAGGCTGGCACTGGCGGGCGCTGTCGTGCTGCTGCCGCTGGTGCTCTCCTACATCCTGATCTATTACCATCTGGGGGCGGGACTCCCCGACTACACCCCGCTTGACGGGGACGAAATCACATACTGGCATTCAACCGCCACGTTTATCAAGTGGGGGTTCAACGGCGGCTACTACACCCTTGACGAGCGGACCGCTCCGGCACGGTTCACCCACTTTGACGCGCACGGTCCCATGTTCCCCGTGCTGTACGGGCTGCTGGGGCGTCTGTTCGGGTGGCGGTTCTACACCCCTCTCCTCTTCAATGTTGCCATCGTGACGGTCGCGCTGGCTCTCTTCCTGTACTTCACAAAGCCCGATGCCCTCCAGATGGCGGTCATCGGCGCGGGGATCGCCACCTTCTGGCCCCTGCTGTTGATGCTCCCCGCCCTCTACCAGCAGAGCCTGCATCAGGCTTTCGCGCTTGTGCTGGCGGCGATGTTCTATCACCTCATCTCACAGGAAGGCGATCTCTCGCTCCCCCGGCGGGGGGCGTTCATCGGTTTTCTGAGCTTCATATCCCTGTTAAAGCCAACCTGGGCGCTCCTCTCCCTCCCTTACTTCCTGCTGACCGCGCGGGACACCTCCCGCCTGCGCCTGGCGATCCCCTTCCTGAAGGCCGCCGCTTACACCGGAGCGGCCTATCTCTCGTACTCCCTGCTGGCCGCGCCTTACCCGAATTTCAGGAGCAGATTTCTGAGGACGCTCCTCGTCTCGTTCCCCGCCGCGCTCAGGCTTCTGATAGGCCGTCTTGCCTTCAATCTGGGGAACTTTCACCGGGGGCTCCTCACGCCGCTGGAGGTGCTTCAGCGTTACCAGTTGCTGTTTCTGATGGTGGCGGCCTGCGTGATGGGAATACGATACTGGAAGCGGACGCCGCCGGAGGAAAAGCGCCCGCTTGCGAGACGGCCAGTTTCCGAAGCAGCCTTCTACCTGAGTGCGCTGGTTCCCCTCTTCGGGCTGGAGGTCTCTCTGCATGAGATGATCCTGATGCGCGACACCCGCGTCTTTGCCCCCTACCTGCTGCTCAGCCTGTTGCTGCTGATCCTGTTCCGCCGCTGGTGGGTGGCGGGGCTTCTGATCGCCTCCAACCTTGTGGCTACGCCGCTCTTTCTGAACGCCTATGCGGAGATTCCGGGGCCGCACTTCTCTTACGATCAGGAATCGATCGCGGCCTTCGGGGAACTCACGGCCCCCTACATCCAGTTTCAGGAAGGGGCCGACCCCTGGTGTAACACGCTGGCCGTTGTCACCAGCCGCCCCGAACTGCTCTCTGTGCCGCCGGGGATCGGGCTCGATATCCTCTTCCGCCCCGATTCCAGCGACCTGCTGGAGCTGCCCCTCAAGTCCCGCTATCTCCTGTTGAACGAGATGGAGTATGGCTGGTGGGAAGACGATCTGAACGTGGAACGGCTGACCACCACGCCGATCGGCAATCTTTACCTTAATCTGGATGCCGCCTGCGATTGATTCCGCGTCCGTCCGCACGCCACCATTGCATTTCTGCCAGTTTGACTTACACTTGCTATACTAGACGTGTCTCGCCCTGAACGATTACTTACAAGAAATCCCGGATGTGACAGGTGGCTGCTGAACATATCGTTGTCGGTCTGGATATCGGGACCACAAAGGTCTGTACGCTCGTCGCTGAAGTCGGCGGCGACGAGGATAACATCCGCGTGATCGGCGTGGGGCTTGAGCCCTCACGGGGGATGCACCGGGGCACGGTGGTGGATGTCGCTCTGGCCGCCGAGGCCGTGCGGGCCTCCAAGCGTCAGGCCGAGCGCACCTCCGGTTATGAGATCGGGCGTGCATACGTCAGCGTGGCGGGGAAGCACATCGCCTCGCTCAACAGCCGGGGGATCACCGGCCTGAACCCCAACAAGGGGGCCGTGACGCAGGAGGACATCGAGCGGGCGCTCGACGCGGCGCGGGCGGTCGCCCTGCCGCACAACCGTGAGGTGTTGCACGTCATCCCCCGCACCTTCACGGTGGACGGGCAGGAAGGCATCCGAAATCCCCTCGGCCTGCACGCCTACCGGCTGGAGGTCGAGGCGCACATCATCACGGCGGCTTCCTCCACGCTCCGCAATCTCGAAAAGTGCGTCAGCGACGCCGGTCTGGGGGTGGATCGCTTCGTCCTGAACCCCCTCGCCAGCGCCGAACTCGTGCTCACCGAGGCCGAGCGCGAGTCGGGGGTGGTGGTGGTGGACATCGGCGGCGGCACAACCGATCTGGCCGTCTTTATTGACGGCACAGTCTGGCACACCGCCGTGATCGAGATCGGCGGCAACCTCATCACCAGTGATATTGCCCACGTCCTGCACCTCCCGACCGAGGAAGCGGAGCGCATCAAGGTCGAGTACGGCAATGCCGACCCGGACACGGTGAACCCCGACGAGTGGATCACCGTCCAGCCCTTCGGCGAGGATCAGCCCACCCAGATTCTGCGCTACGATCTGGCCCGCATCATCGAGGCCCGCGTGGACGAGATTTTCCTTTACGTCATACAGGAACTTAAACGCTCCGGCTACGACGGCCTGCTCCCCGCCGGAGCGGTGCTGACGGGCGGCTCCGCCGCACTCAAAAACATTCGCTCCAGCGCCAGCAAGGTGATGCACCTGCCCGTTCGGGTGGGCCAGCCTGAGGGTCTGACGGGGCTTGTGGATCGCCTCAAGAGCCCGGCCTATGCGACCAGCGCGGGGCTGCTCTCCTTCGCCCGCCATCTTGACACCAGCGCGACGGGCGTCCGCACCCGCCCGCGCCGCCCCAGAGGGGATCGGCCCGATCTCGGCAAGGCGCTTGGCGATATTTTCGGCAGGCTCCTGCCGGACGAGTGACCACCGGGCGCGTCGCGTAGCCCGGTTGCACAATTCGGAACTTTCATCATAATATGGTGATACTGTGATACAGAGCGTGTTTCCCCATACCAGTTAACTCGTCAGCCCACCGGCACGGTGAATTTTTGCCTGGGGAGGGAAGAGCAATGCCGGACGAAAACCAGCCAGCCAGACCTGCATCCGAGCGTCCGGACGACCAGTCAGGAGATCGGCCTATGGCACAGCACAATCGGGAGAAATCTTCATACGCCAGGATTATGGTGATCGGGGTCGGCGGCGGCGGCAGCAACGCCGTCAACCGCATGATTCAGGAAGGGATGTCGGGGGTGGAGTTCGTCGCCGTTAACACCGACGCTCAGGCCCTCGATACCTCGCTTGCCAAAACCCGCCTGCAAATCGGCAAGAAACAGACGCGCGGGCTGGGGGCAGGCGGCGACCCCGAGATAGGACGCAAAGCCGCCGAGGAATCGCGCGAGGAGATCACCCGCATGATCGAACATGCGGACATGGTCTTCATCACGGCAGGGCTGGGTGGCGGAACCGGAACCGGCGCATCCCCCATCATCGCCGATGTCGCCAAGAAGCAGGGCGCGTTAACCATCGGCGTGGTGACCCGACCCTTCAGCTTTGAAGGCCGCCACCGCGAACGCACCGCTGCCGAGGGGATCGAACGCCTCAAGAACGCGGTGGACACCCTGATCGTGATCCAGAACGACCGCCTGCTCAAGATCGTGGACAAACGGGCCAGCCTGCAGGAGGCGTTCAGCGTGGCCGACGATGTGCTGCGCCAGGGCATTCAGGGCATCAGCGAGTTGATCACCGTGCCGGGTCTGATCAACCTCGACTTCGCCGACGTGCGGGCCATCATGGATCAGGGCGGCGCGGCCCTGATGGCGGTCGGCATGGCGAGCGGCGAGGACCGCGCCCGTAAGGCCGCCCAGCAGGCCATTACCAACGAACTGCTGGACGTGACGATCAACGGCGCAAGCGGCATCCTGTTCAACGTGACGGGCGGCCCCGATATGTCCCTCTTTGAGATCAATCAGGCCGCCGAGATCATCCGCGAATCGGCTGATCCCAACGCCAACATGATCTTTGGCGCGGTCGTGGATGAGACGATGGGCGAGTCGATCCGCATCACGGTGATCGCCACCGGCTTCGGGCAGATTCGCACCACGCGCCCGCGCTTCGGAGGCATGGAGCGTCCGACCGTGCCGCCGCAGGAGCTACAGCGTCCGCCGGAAGTCGAGGAAGAGAAGCCCGGCTACGAGGACAGCAACATCGAGGTTCCGGCCTTCCTGCGCCGGTATCGTTCGCGGGATAACGAGTAGCGGGCAGGGACGATCAACACAATAAATCGGGCAACACAACGCGCCCCCGGCGTTGCGTTCGGGGGCGCGATGATTCCGGTCTCAGACGGGGGCCGACCCCGACCCGGTCATGATGCATCCTCCCCGTAGCGGTCGGTTCCTGCCCCGCGCGCCGATCACGGAGGCTCAACCGCCGTTCGGGAACATCGTCCGGCGGGCGATGATGTCGTCGGCGCTGTGCCAGTGGGCCCGCACCTCCCCGATCAGGTAAAGCGACCCCGTCACCACAACCAGATCGTCCTCCTCCGCCAGAGAGGTCGCCAGCGCCAGCGCATCGAGCGGCTCGCCGTCCGCCCGCACGTCCTGCCCTCCGTTCTGACGGGCCAGCGCGGCCAGTTCCTCCGCCGGAATGGCGGGCTTACCCTTGACGTGCGGCGCGGTGGTGATCAGCGTGCTGGCGAGCGGAGCCAGCATCCTCAGGATCGGAGCGGCGGCTTTGGTCTCCAGCATCCCCAGCACCATGATCAGCCGCCGGTAGTCAAACACCTTCGGCAGCGCGGTGATCAGCGCCCCCATCTTCTCCTGATTGTGCGCCCCGTCCAGCACGACCGCCGGTCGGTGCTGCATCACCTCCAGCCGACCGGCGAAGCGGGCCTGCGCCAGTCCCTTCCGGATCGCCGCCTCGGTCAGGGCAATTCCGCGCCCCTGCGCGTAAAGCTCCAGCGCGGCCAGCGCGACCGTCGCGTTGGCGAACTGGTGACAGCCCAGCAGGCCGACCTTCAGATCATCAAGCCGCATCCCCAGCCCGCGATAGTGGAAACGCCCCCCGTTCCGGGAGAGCATGACCGGCTCATAGTGAATATCTCGCCCCAGCCGGATCAGGCGTGCGCCGCGACGGGTGGCCTCCGCCTCGATCTGCTCCAGCGCCTCCGGCGGCACATCGCCCACCACCACCGGCACGCCCGGCTTGATGATCCCGGCCTTGTGAAAGGCGATCTCGCGCAGCGTCTCGCCCAGCACGCGGGTGTGGTCGTAATGCACGGTGTTGATCACGCTGACGCGGGGCGTCACAATGTTGGTGCAGTCGTAACGCCCCCCCATCCCCACCTCGACGACCCCCACCTCGCAACCCTGATCGGCGAAGTGCCGCAACGCCAGCCCCAGCCAGGCCTCCGCGTAGTGCGGAGCGCCCAGCTCAGGCCGGTTGTGCCGCACATCGTCAACGCACCTCATCACCTCGTCGGTCAGCCTGATCGCCTCCTCCGGCGTGATCAGCCGCCCGTCCACGCGGGCCTTCTCGAGCGAGGTTTGCAGGTACGGCGAGGTATGCGTCCCGACACGTAACCCGGCGGCCAGCAGGACCGACTCGCACAGCATGGCGATGGACCCCTTGCCCGACGTGCCGCCGATGTGGATTATGTCCATCTCGTCCTGCGGATCGCCCAGGCAGGCCATCAGGCGGCGGGTGCGCTCCAGCCGTCGCTGGAACTCCAGCCGCCGCTCCTCCGGATCGTCGAGCGACTCGGCAGGGCGCGTGATCAGCGATTCGATGCGTTTCAATGCGTGAGAAAGAGGGGTGGTATCCAAAGAGGGTTTCCTATCGAGTGCGTGTTGATCTCAGGCGAGATTGTAACCTCATCCGGGCAACGCGCAAAAAACGACCGGCCCCCGGAAGCCCGCGTCGGTCGCATTATCGTTAATTCCGGGGGTTTCGGCAAGCCCTTCCCGACGGAACCGGAGGCCAGCAGGGTACAATAAGTGTATCGGGTTCTTCCCGCCCGTCTATCACACATCAAGGAGATAGCACATGGAACGTATTCTGATCACCGGCGCAAACCGGGGGCTGGGGCTGGAGTTCGTACGTCAGTACTCAGACGCCGGGAGTCGCATCTTCGCCACCTGCCGCAACCCTGAGACGGCGACCGCTCTACAGGCCCTGCAGGCCAGCCACCCCGACCGCCTGAGCGTCCTCCCCCTCGACGTGACCGACGAGGCCTCCATCAGGGCCTGCCTCGCCGCCATCGGGGAGCAGACGGACGCCCTCGACGTGCTGATCAACAACGCCGGTATCTTCATCCGGGGTGAGCGGCCCGATACCCTCGACGCCGGAGCGATGCTGAACGTCTTTCACGTCAACGCGATCGGCCCCCTGATGGTCGCCCGGCAGGCCCTCGATCTGCTGCGGAAGGGCAACCGGCCCCGGATCATCAACATCACCTCCCGGCTGGGATCGATCACGCTCAAGCAGAGCGGCGGCAACTACAGCTATTGCGCCAGCAAGGCCGCGCTGAACATGCTCACCCGCACACTCTCGTTCGACGTGCGGGCAGATGGCATCATCGCGGTGATGCTTCATCCCGGCTGGGTGCAGACCGACATGGGCGGGCAGGAAGCCCCTCTGAAGCCGGAGGAGTCAATCCGGGGGATGCGGGCGGTGATCGAGTCGCTCAGGCCGGAGGATTCAGGGCGCTTTCTCCAGTGGGACGGCGAAGAGCTGCCCTGGTGAAGCCACAGCAGGCAACCCGCACCTTCGCCCCGCTTGCCTAAGAAGCTCAATTGTGCTAGCCTGCTATGTGGATGCAACACCGCAGGGCGTGGGAGAGGCGGGCCGGCCTTCCGGGAAAGGCCCTCCCGCCGGAGACGGGACGCCCTATGCCCCGCTCGCCCCGATGAAACAGGGAAAACAGTTGCCAGAGGAGCAGCCAGGATGAACGGGAACAGGGATCGGTTGTCAGAGAGACGCGCCCGCACAGCCCGACGGCTGGGCCTGATGGTGGGCGCTACGCTGATCGGGTTTGCGATAGCCACCGGCTTATTTCATGTCTTCAGTCCGTCCCCCGTGCCGGTGAGGGCTGCGCCGCCGCTTCAGGGGCCTTACTGCGGCGATGGCTACTGTGATACCGCTTATGAGGACGCCGAGAGCTGCCCCTACGACTGCGGCTACTGCGGCGACGGAACCTGCGGGGCAGGAGAAGATATCTACAAGTGCCCGGATGACTGCGATTACTGCGGCAACGAGTACTGCGGCCCTTATGAAAATTACGAAAGCTGCCCCTCCGACTGCCCTCTTGACTGCTCGATCTACGTCTGCGGAGATGGGGTCTGCGCGTGGAACGATTGCGAGGGGACGTGGAACTGCCCTGAAGATTGCGTCTGGTGCGGGGATGGCATCTGTGCGGAGAGCGAGATAGGAACCTGTCCGGAGGACTGCCCGCCGGTGTGCGGGGACGGCATCTGTAGCGAGGATGAGAGTTCCCGCACCTGCCCGGCGGACTGCGGCCCCCCTCCCCCGACCTTCACGCCAACCTTTACCCTGACCCCCACGCTGACTTTCACGCCCACACCGACTTTCACACCCACGCCGCTCCCCGCCATCGGGCTGAGCGTCAGCAAAGACCCCAGCACGGCCTCCGTCGCCGCGCCGGGGGAGACGGTCACCTACACCGTCCGGATCACCAACGAGGGCGAGACGAGCATCACCATCAACTCGATTGAGGACGACATCCAGGGCGATCTGGGCACGGTGTCCGACAGCACATGCAGCACGCCGCAGACGCTCGCGCCGGGAGATAGCTACGCCTGCACCTTCACCGTCGAGATATCCGGCGAGGGCGGCGATAGCGTGACCGACACGGTCACGGTCACCGGCGAGGACGGGCTGGGGCGGACGGTCAGCGGGAGCGACTCGGCAACGGTGACGATCACCGGCGGCTCGCCCACGCCTACCCTGACGCCAACCCCCACGCCGGAGCCAGAAGCGACCGGCTGCCGCATCGTCCCTCTGGAGGAGATCGCCGAACCGGTCGCGGACGCCTTCGCCGGGCAGGCAAACGATTACAGAGCGCCCCTCTGGATGATCTGCGATGAGCCGCCGGAGGAAGTCTGCCTGCCGGTTGATCCCACCTTCGACCGCTCAGCCGATCTGTCCTTCTTCAAGCTGCTGGACTGCACCAGCGCGGGGGCCTGCACCGTCTTTGTCGCCACTTCGCTGGAGGACGACGAACTGTGCTTCTCCACCGCCGAGGGGGACGGTCAGCCGATCTGCGCGGAGGGATGCTCCTTCACGCTCCAGCGCGTGCAAAGCCGCCTCTCACGGGGCAACATGATCGCTCTGGGCATCATCGGGCTGTTGTTGCTCTTCCTGATCGCCCTCCTGATCCTCCTGCTGATGATGCGCCGACGGAGGGGAGAGGAAGAAGAGGCGGAGGAAATTGACGAGGAACTGACAACCACGTGAGCAGATTCCGCCGGAGCGAGGGATCGGCCCCCGCTCCGGCGGTGGAGAGCGTCAGAGGAGCAAGACAGATGAGCAGCGATGCCACACTACCCGGCCTGAGACGCCCACTCCGCCCGCGTCTGGCAACCCTCAGCGGCCCGCGAGCGGGCGAGGCGTTCGAACTGACCGAAGCGGTGATCACAATCGGGCGAGCCCCGGATAACACAATCGCGATCCCGGAGGATGGCCGCCTCTCGCGCTACCACGCCCGCTTTGAGGTGCGGGCCGATGGCCTGTGGGTCACCGATCTGGGGAGCACCAACGGGACTCTCATCAACGGGGCCATGATCAGCGGCCCGCGCCGTCTGGAGGACGGCGATAAGGTGCAGACGGGGGACACGATCTTCACCGTCACCCTTTCCGTGCCGGAGCCCGCCGCAGAGGCGAACACCCACGCAGCGGGCACGACACTTGTAAGCCGGGCCGCCAGACGAACCGGATCGCCGGAGCAACCGCCCGGCCCGCCGCCCCCACGCCGGAAGAAACGGAGCACAAAGGCCCTCGATGCCGCGATTGCGGTGGTCGTGATCCTGATCCTCGTCCTGCTGATGGCGGCGGCCTACATCCTCCTGCCGGCGTTTCTATAGGAGCGCGGGGGTCACCAGCTTGCGCCCCAGCGGGATCACGAGCAGGCCGATCTCGACCAGCAACGAGGCTCCGCCGCTGATCAGGCGGGCCAGCCAGCGCACCAGCGCTTCAAGCAGGGCACGCGGCCCGATGGCCCGCCCGACCGCCTGCCCGATCCCTTCGAGCAGCAGCGCCCGGTGATGGCTCCACAGATAGCGCCATAGCTCGCGGACGGCCTCGCCGACGGCCAGCGGATCGCCTGCCAGCGTGAACTCCCCCACCACCCGAACGCGGGCGCGGAACTCCACATCCTCCCACAGCCGGAGCACTACCGGCCTGAGCGCCTGATAGCCTCTGCGCCCCAGCCGAAAGCCGGTGATCAGGGCGATCAATCCGGCCAGCAGCTCGATGGTAAAGTCAATCCAGCCCAGCGCGTCGTGGCTGCGGGCGGTGAAGAGGACAAGGGGCGGCAACCCACGCACCACCAGACGATAACGTCCGGCCCGCCGCCGGATGCGCGGCAGGCGAACGGTCAGCCGGTAGGCCCGCACGTCATATCCGGCCCCCGCCAGACGGGGGAATCCCCCTCGCCAGCGTCTCCCCCTGAGAGAAATCATGTCCCTTCCCGAAAATCTCCAAAAACTGGTATACTTCACTCGCTCCTGCAAAGAGCATACTGTGGCACATTACGAAGTAAGCCCTTCATCTTAAGCTTACTGTAAGGGCTCACGGGAAACTTGAGGCTATAATACAGCAAATCAGTCCCTGTTCATAAACCGAGCGGCTATTCTCAGGCCGTGCCAGGAAGGGCCTTCGTGGCTCATTTTTTTGCGCAGAGAGTCAGAGAATGAGACCGGATATCGCCGGGCCGCTCGTCAAATGAGCTGAGGGTGGAGGAGAAACCAGTGGCAAACGCACAACATCCGGGGGGCGGGTCCGGCGTGGAGGTCACTCTGAGCCGCGACCTGAGGCTCTTCGATGTGATGATGATCGGCATCGGGGCCATGATCGGGGCCGGTATCTTCGTGCTGACCGGTATCGCAGCAGGGCAGGCCGGTCCGGCGCTGGTGCTGGCTTTCCTGCTGAACGGCATCGTCACCAGCTTCACGGCGATGAGCTACGCCGAGCTTGGCTCAGCCTTCCCCGAAGCGGGCGGGGGCTACCTGTGGGTGAAAGAAGCGCTGGGCGGGGCACAGGGTTTCCTTTCCGGCTGGATGAGCTGGTTCGCCCACGCGGTCGCGGGCAGCCTGTACGCGCTCGCCTTCGGGGCCTTTATGGTCGAGCTGTGGACGAACGTCCTGGGGCTTCCCATCATCACCACGACGGTGCTCGGCTTCAGCGGGCACGAGTTCACCCGCCTGCTCTTCATGACCGCCATCGCGGGGACTTTCACCTACATCAACTTTCTGGGGGCCTCCGAAACGGGCCTGATCGGCAACGTCATCACGACGACAAAGGTCGTCATCCTGCTGGTGTTCGTGGCCTTCGGGCTGGGCGCGATGTTCGGCGACCCCAACTGGAAGGCGCTTTACACCACCAACTTCATGCCCAACGGCCTTTCCGGCGTCCTGACGGCCATGGGCCTGACCTTCATCGCCTTTGAGGGGTACGAGATCATCGCCCAGAGCGGCGAGGAAGTGATCGATCCCAAGCGCAACATCCCCCGCGCGATCTTCGGGGCCATCATCGTGGTTGTGATCATCTACGTGCTGGTGGCCTTCACCGCGATCGGCGCGACCCGCGTACCGCCTGAGTACGGGGATATCCCCGTCTGGGAGTACCTGAGCATCGAGAAGGAAACGGCCATCGTCCGGGCGGCGGAACAGATCATCGGACACCTCGGCGGGCTGCTGATTCTGGTCAGCGCACTGGCGAGCACGATGTCCGCTCTGAACGCTACCACCTACTCTTCGGCGCGGGTGTCCTTCGCCATGGGGCGGGCCAGCAATCTGCCCAAGCTGTTCAGCGAGATACACCCCCGGCGGCACACCCCGATGTGGGCGGTGGTCTTCTCCGGAATCCTGATCGTCGTGATGGCCTGGGCGCTCCCCATCGAAGGGGTGGCGGCAGCAGCCGACATCATGTTCCTGTTCCTGTTTATTCAGGTGAACACCGCCGTTATGATCCTGCGCCACAAGATGCCGGAGCTGGAGCGGGGCTTCACGATCCCCGGCTTCCCGATCGTCCCCGTGATCGGCATCCTGAGCCAGGTCGCACTGCTGGTCTTCCTGTTCCAGTATGAGGCCAGCGCCTTCGCCAGCGCCATCGGCTGGATCATCGGCGGGCTGCTGCTGTACTTCATCGTCTTCTCACGCATCGAGGAGCGGGAGAAGCCCGCCGAGGTCATTCTGGAGGAAGTGCTGGTCTCCGCCGATTACTCGGTGATGGTTCCGGTCGCCACTCAGGAGCAGGCCCGCATTCTGGGCAAGATCGGCGCGATCATCGCGAAGGATCACGGCGGGGAGGTGCTGGCCCTGTACGTGGCCCGCGTCCCGCCCCAGTTGACGCTGAGCGACGGGCGATACCTGCTGAAGGAGGGTCGCCCCTATCTGGAGACGGTGATCCAGCAGGCCAAGCAGTATGACGTGCCGGTCCACACCATGATCCGGCTGGGGCGCAACGTCGCCGAGTCGATCCGAAAAACGGCCATCGAGAACGCCAGCGATCTGATCGTGCTGGGCTGGCCGGGCTACACCACCAGCACCGGACGGCTGTTCGGGAGCGTGATCGATCCGGTGATAGACGACCCGCCGACCGATATTGCAATCGTGCGTTACCGCCGCCAGCGCCCGCTCCGCACAGTGCTTGTGCCGGTTTCCGCCGGCCCGAACAGCCGCCGGGCGGTCAATCTGGCGGTGAGCATGGCCCGCCAGGCCGAGGAAGGCCCGGCCCGTGTGGACGTGATGACGGTCATCCCCCACGACTGCCCGCGCAACATCCGCATTCGCGCCCGACAGGCGATCAACTCGGCCATCGAGGGCAGCCGGGATTACGAGCATCTGGAGATGCTGCTGGTCGAGGGGCACGACATCGTGACCGCCATTCTGGAGAAGTCCAGAGAGTACGATCTGGTGGTGATGGGCTCCACCGAGGAGCCGCTCTTCCGGAACCTCCTCACGGGCAGCATTCCGGCCAGAGTCGCCAAACTGGCGGAGGTGACGGTCATCATCGTGAAGCGGCGGAGCGGGATCATCCGCTCGATGCTGCGCCAGACGGTGCTGGCCCCCAGCACCGGCATCGGCGCGGACGGCAGACGCCTTCCAGAGGCAGAGGCCCTGCAGGCTCCGCCTCCCCCTCTGGAGCCGGAGGGCTGAGCCGCAGCGGAGCTTTAAACGGCCAGAGTCGCAGGCGCGGAGGGGGTTCCCCTCCGCGCTTTTCGAAAAAGTCTAGACAAATATTACATCCCCGTTACATTCGTCCTCAGGCCCTGACTACATCATCCAGTTTGTGATAATCTACAGGCAAAGGGGATTGACGGAAAACCAGCCAGGGTAAGCAAGGATAGGGATAGAAGGTGGAGATTGTGAGTCAAGAGAAATCAAAGGGGACCGGCTTCCTGGGCTATCAGAGACCGGGAACGGCTTCTTTTCTGGGTATGCCGTCTGCACAGGCTTCTTACGAAACAAAGATCGAGTATCGCGTCGTGCCCGCCGATCCGGCCCGGCACGACCGGCTGAAACCGGGTACGCGCCCCTGGCGCATCATCCTGACGCCTCTGGGCGCAACTGCCCAGCCGATTGCGCTGGAGATACACGGTGACGTGGTGCTCGGCTCCAACAACGAGCTCGACCCGGACCTGGACGTTAATCTGGCGCACTGGCGGGGCTATTCATACGGGGTGAGCCGCCGCCATGTGATGATCCGGCCCAGCCCTCATAAACTGTTTATCCTCGACCTGCGCAGCACCAACGGAACGCACATCAACGGCCTGCCTCTGGGGGTGGGATGGGCTTATGCCCTTCAGGATGGCGACCTGATCACCCTGGGGCGGCTACAGATGCGCGTGCGCCTGATCCAGAGCCCGGAAACAGCCGTACACCGATAAACGTCCCCCTCCCATCCAGACCCTCTGAGCCCCGGCACGCTGACCCCGAAAGTCCGCGTGCCGGGCGCGTTTCTGCCCCTGATTTCCCTTACCCATGCCCCCCGGCCTGCGTTATACTTAGAACTGAACGAAGTCTTTACTCACACGGTGAGCCTTCCCGGAGAGACGGGAGAGGCCACCTTCAGCCCGAAGAAGTTTTTGACGAAGCAGACGAGCAGCCTGTACGCTCTCAGAGAATTGGGGAGGTAACCCATCCATGGCTCAAGTAGCAGCACCAATCCGCACGGTGGACGAAATCATAAGCTGGTATCAGGGCCAGAACCCCGGTGTGCTGGCGAATCTGTACCGCCTGTTGATGCACGGGCGGCTGGGCGGCACGGGGAAGCTGGTTATCCTGCCGGTTGATCAGGGGTTTGAGCATGGCCCGGCCCGCAGCTTTGCCCCCAATCCGGCGGGCTACGATCCGCTCTATCACTTCAGGCTTGCCATCGAGGCCGGATGCAGCGCCTACGCCGCCCCGCTGGGCTTTCTGGAGGCGGGGGCAGCGGAGTTTGCGGGGCAGATTCCCCTGATCCTGAAGCTGAACAGCCACGACGTGCTTCACGGCGAGACCGAGCCGATGGGCGGGCAGACGGCCTCGGTTAAAGACGCTCTGCGCCTTGGCTGTGTCGGCATCGGGTACACCATCTATCCCGGCACGAAGGATCGCCGTCTCCAGTACGAGCAACTCCGCGCCATCGCCGAGGAGGCGAAAGAAGCCGGTCTGCTGGTCGTCGTCTGGGCCTACGCACGCGGCGGAGACCTCACCAAGCAGGACGAGACGGCCATTGATGTGGTCACTTACAGCGCTCACATCGCCGCCCAGCTTGGGGCGCACATCATCAAGGTTAAGCTGCCCAGCGAGCACATCGCGCTCGACGCAGCCCGCAAGGTCTACGAGAAGTACAACATCCCGATCAGCACCCTTGCCGACCGGGTGGCGCACGTCGTCCAGAGCACCTTCAACGGGCGGCGGATCGTCATCCACTCCGGCGGCCCGGCCAAAGATGACGAAGCGGTCTTCGACGAGATTCGCGCCATCCGCGACGGCGGCGGGTTCGGCTCCATCATCGGGCGGAACTCCTTCCAGCGCCCCTGGGATGACGCGCTCAAGTTCCTGGGGACCATCATGGGCATCTACGAGGGCAGCATCCCGTAGAGTGAGTGGTCGGCTTCCAGCAGGTAACTGAAAAGCGTCCCCCTGCACAGGGGGACGCTCTGTGTCCGGCGCGGTTCGCTCCGGTGTTACTCCCAGTGGGCAACCATCATCTCAACGTGGAAGGCGTTCTCCTCACCGGCCATCTGAACGAGTTGCAGCAAGCGGGTGGCGGTGTCCACTTCCTCCACCTGCTCCTCCACGAACCACTGCAGGAACTGGTGGGTGGCGTAATCCTTCTCTTTGAGCGACAGCTCAACCATCCTGTAGAACTGGTCGGTGACGTGCTGCTCCTGATCGAGGAAGAGCTGGGCCAGCTCCTCCAGCGAGGCGAACTCGTGCTTCGGCTCGTCAACCGCCGGGATGCGGACCGTGCCGCCCGCTTCGTTCAGGTACTTGATGATCCGCAGGGCGTGCTCTTTCTCCTCCTCCGCCTGACGGTAGAAAAACTGCGCCAGATTGGAGAAGCCCCGCGCATCCAGATAGCAACCCATCGCCAGATACTGCGAATGGGCGAACAGTTCCAGACCGATCTCGTCGTTCAGGGCGTCGTTCAGCTTCTTATTAACCGGCATTGTTTACCCTCCTTGGGATAGAGACAGGGGGAATCCGTCGGGGCGACTGTCTGCCTCCCTCACCGGCAGGCCCCGACCGGAACAGCTTACCCGTGCATTGCATACCCTGATTGTATTGTCCGGCGGGGGGGTTGACAAATCCGGCGGGTTGAGGCGGACGCGACACCCATTCCGCCCGGCGTCGAAATGGGACACGCAGGCGGGGGATTTGTGATCCCGCGCCGGACGCGATACCCTCAGGGACACCGGAGAGCAAAGCCCTTCCCGTCTTCACGTACAGTTACGGTGATGTCAGAGGAGATGCGCGATGGAAAGCAAGCCTGTCATTGCAGAGTATTCACCCGCCGTGCTGGAACTGGAACCCGGCACATACTGGTGGTGTCGTTGCGGACGCTCACAGGATCAACCGTTCTGCGACGGCTCCCACAAGGAAGAAGGCATCTTCGAGCCGCTGGAGTTCGTCATCGAAGAGACAAAGCGCGTCGCACTGTGTCGCTGCAAGCACACCGGCAACGCCCCCTACTGCGACGGAACCCACAAGAAGCTACGAGAGCAAAAAGAAGGGTGATCACCCCTCCGGGGCGGGGCGCGGAGACGGCGTGCCCCGCCCTGCTTCCTCCGGGCCGCACCCCCCCGGCCCGGCCAGCGGCAGCGTCACCGTGAAGGTTGTGCCCTGCCCTTCCACGCTCTGAACGCCGATCAGGCCACCGTAATACTCAACCAGCCGCCTGACGATGCTCAGCCCCAGCCCCGTGCCGGGGATGCGGGAGCGGCGGGCGTTGCTGGCGCGGAAAAACTCCTCCCACAGATGGGGCAGGTCCTTCTCCGGGATGCCGATCCCCGTGTCGGCGACCGTGATCACGGCGCTGGCAACCTGCTTCGAGAGGTGCACACTGACGCGCCCGCCTTCCGGCGTGTACTTCACCGCGTTGCCGATCAGGTTATCGAAGACGCGATCCAGCCCATCCTCACTCGCGCAGACGGTCAGCGGCTCCGGGGGAATATCAGCTCTCAGGGCGACCTGCTTCTCCTCCGCCTGCGCGGCGTAGCGCTCGATCACCGCCCGCAGAACCGGCTGGAGAGTCACCGGCCTGAGCGGCTCCTCAAGCTGCACGGTCTTGCTGGCCGCCAGATCGAGCAGATCGTTGATCAGGGCGCTCAGCGCGTCCAGCCGATCTTCAAGCCGCCGCAGGATGTCCCTCTGCTGATCGGTCAGTTCACCGGCCATGCCGCGCACCAGAACACGCAGCAAACTCTGCGCCCCCGCGACGGGAGCGCGTAGCTCGTGCGTCACCATCCTCACGAACTGGGCCCGCGTCTGCTCGGACCTCCGCAGGGCATCGTGCGCCAGCGCGTTCTCCAGCGCGGTTGCCCCCTGCCGCGCGATTGCCATCGCAAAATCGGCCTCCTCTTCCATGAAGCGATGCGGCCTCTGGCTGTAGATTCTCAGCACGCCGAGCGGGCCGCCCCGCCCGATGAGGGGGGCCACCAGCAGGCTGGCGAAGCGTTCATCTTCAAGGAGGACGGAACACCGGACGCGGGGATCGCTCGCCGCGTCCCGCACGATGACCGGCTGCCCGGCCAGCGCTTCGCGATCCATCGCGCTCTCCGAGAGCGTGATCAGGCACTCCTTCAGCCGCTCAGGATGGGCCACGCCATACGAGGCGGAGAGTTCCAGACGCTCCCCCGTCTCATCCAGCAGGTGGAGCGAGGCGGCAGGCACTTCGAGCGCTTCGGCGGCGCTGCGCACCAGCGCATCGAGCACCTCCGGCAGGCTGAGCGTCGAGGAGACGGCGCGGGTCACCTCAAAGAGGGCCGCCACCTGCCGCTCGCGCTCGCGCAGGCGCGACATGATCGAAGCGGTCAGGTAGACGGTCGCGAAGGCGGTCGTGGCGAAGAACACAACCCGCGAGGCGATGAAGATCGAGTCGCTGTACAGTGTGCGCGGGACCGAGGGGAGAATGTGGTAATGGGGCAGAAGGCCGGTGCGCTCCAGCAGGCTGATGAGAAGCACCACGCCCGTCCCGATGACAACATAGAGATAGGGGGACTGGCCGGGCAGCAGAATGGTGACCATCAGCATGTGGATCAGGAAGAAGAAGAGCGCCGGACTTTCGATCCCGCCCGTCAGATGAAGGAAGACGGCCATCGCCAGCCAGTCGAGGGCGACCTGCAGGACAACGAGACGGCGCATATAGGGCAGGTGGGCGGGGTCTTCCGTGTGCACGGCACGCCTCACCAGCCAGACGAACAGCCCGTTGTAGGACAGGATGGCCGCCCCGACCAGATAAAGGGGCCTCTCTGGAAGGGGCAGGCCCAGCCCCCGGACGCAGAAAGCCGTCGCGAGCGGAACCAGCCCACCGGCCACCCAGCGCGTCAGGATCAGGCGCATGGTGTTGCTGGCAAGATCGCGCAGGAGGAAGGTATCAAACAGACCGGGGCCGGAAGGCGAGTCGCTCATGGCCTGCCTCTATCTGTGCGGAGACCCTCCCCGGCTGCGCCGGGCCTCCCCCCGCTCCGTGTACGGCAGGGGGAGGCCAGCGACGCGCACAGGGGCGCGTAAGAAGAGGAGGATCGGAGAAAAGAACAGGCCGCTCAGTCGGCCTTCTTCAGAAGCGCCTCGACCTTCTTAACCAGTTCGTCGGGGTCAATCGGCTTGTCAATGAAATCATCCACCGGCAGGTAGTCTTCGTCAGGGCTGAAGCGCACCGGAGCCGTCGTGTGGATGGCCGTCAGGATCAGGATCGGAATATCCCTGAACTCCGCATACTCCGAACGGGGGTCGGGGCTGCGAAGCGTGAGGGCCAGTTGAAACCCCTCGGTGGTGGTGTCCATCATCACATCGAGGATGATCAGATCGGGCCGTTCGGCCCTGATCTTCTCCAGCGCCTCGGTTCCGTTGGCCGCCTCGATCACCTCATGTCCTGCGCCTTCCAGACACAGACGGGTTGCCAGCACCATGTCAGGGTCGTCATCAACGATCAGGATTTTTGCCATCGAGTCTATCCTCAGTTTTCACTCTGTCAGTTCGTCCAGGATGGCCGCACAGACCGCCGGAACGGCGGCCCGGACGGGCGCGCTCAGGCCCGGTTGCCAGCCGACTTCGAGCGGCTGGATGCCGTAGATCACGATCTCAGGGGGCAGGATGCCCAGCGCCTCGCCCAGCTTCAACGCCTCGGCCAGACCGGCGTAGTGCAGCGTGCCGCGCAGGGACACATCCCGCGCCCCCGAAACGACCTTCTCCGGCGTGAAGCGTGCCCACGCGCCCGGCTCAAGGCCCATCTCCGCCGCATCCACGATGATCACCCGCCGGTAGCCGTGGAGCAGAAGCACCGTCTCCAGCCCTGGCGTCCCGCCGTCGAGCAGGGAGACGCCGTCCGGCAGGCGACCGGAGTCCTCCAGTGAGCGGATCACCGCCGCGCCCGCGCCGTCATCCCCGCGCAGGGGGTTTCCGAGCGCCAGAACCAGCGTTCCAGCAGCAGCAGGACGGGCGGCCCCGTCCGGGGGAGCGGTCCGGGTCTGCATCCTTACACGAACTCCACGTTCAGAAGGTGCGTCGAGCAGGAGATGCAGGGGTCATAGGCCCGGACGAGCATCTCCAGCGCCTGCGTGATCTCTTCCTGCGAGCGGTCGAGGATGGAGGGAACCAGTGTCCGCATGTCGGCCTCGATGTTCGCCAGATTCTGACCGGTCGGGATGATGCAGTTCGCCCCGACGACGATCCCATCCTCGATCACGTAGTTGTGGAAGAGCGTCCCGCGCGGGACTTCGCACGCGCCGACGCCCTCGCCGGAGAGACGGGTCGGCGGGGCCGGTTCCTCCCATTCGATCCCGCGCTCCAGAAGCGTATCGGTGATCCGAATGGCCTCCTCCACGCAGTGGGCGATCTCGACCACCTGGGCGATGGTGTTCATGTAGGGGTTGGTGCATTTGGGCTTCAGACCCAGCGCGTCGGCGGCAGCCTGCGCGACGGGGTGCAGCTTATCGTGGTTGACGTTGAAGCGGGCCAGCGCCCCCACCATGTAGGATTCGCGCTGGTTGGCAGTGTGCTTGGCCGTCGAGTGGGGAACCAGTGTCTCATTGGTCACCTCGCGGTACTGCTCGACCGACCACGTGCCGCCGTCCGTGCTCACGATCTGGCCGTCAATGAAGCAGTACTCATCCTCTTTGCGAAGCGCGATGTACTCGGTATCGCGCTCAAAGCCGGGGATGCGGAGCGTCTGGAACAGCTCGACGGTGGCGTTCACGTCCTCACGCATCGTCTCCAGCCGCTCGCGCAGTTGAGCGACCTCGTCGTTGGACGGGTAATGTGTGAACCCGCCGACCGTCATCGCGATGGGGTGCGTGTGCCGCCCTGAGACGGCGGCGCAGATGTCCCCGGCCAGCTTCTTCATCCGCAGGGCACGCAGGACGACATC
>DRKO01000278.1 GCA_011051745.1 Chloroflexota bacterium
CGCCCTCGCCCGCCGGTGTTCCGGCGGCGGGGGCCTCTCCGGTCGGCACGGCGACCGGCTCCGCACCGGCGACATCCATCGCGCAGCGGAACCCGATCCAGCTCGAGGCCTCTTCCGGATTCACCGCCAGCCGGTGACCGGCCCGGACGTAGGAGGAGAGGTCTTCCAGGAAAGACCCTCCCCGCACCACACGGAACGGCTCGCCGAGCGGCTGGGTCTCCGGCCCGGTCGGGTTGAGCGTCCCCTGATTCTCATAGCCGGGGAAGTACCAGTCCTGTATCCACTCGCTGACGTTGCCCGTCATGTCGAGAACGCCCGTCGGGCTGATGTCCTGGGCAAAGGCCTGCACCGCGCTGGTTCCGCCCAGTCCGGCGGCGGCGGTGTTGGCCCGCCCCGGCTCCCACTCGTTGCCCCAGGGATACACGTAGGACTCACCCGTCACCGGGTCCCAGCGGGCGGCCTTCTCCCACTCGGCCTCGGTGGGCAGCCGCCTGCCCGCCCAGGTGCAGTACTCCACCGCCTGCTGCCAGGTGACGAACACGACCGGATGCTGGGCAAAGGCCGGATCGGCGTAATACTGCTCATCCTGAGGCGGCGAGCAGACCTCGGCAGCCACGCAGGCGGCGTAATCCACATTGGTGACCTCGGTCACGTCAATAAAGAAGGGGCTGAGCGTCACCTCCTCGACGGGTTGCGCGTCGGTGAAGTATTCCGGCAGGCAGCGTGTGTTATCCTCCGCCTCGTTGATGCAGGAGAGGATCGCCGCCTGCACCTCCTCGTCGGAGACGCCCCGCAGGAACGGCCCGCCCTCGATGAGGACCATCCCCGGCGGCGCGACGGGCTGCGTCGGCTCCGGCGTGGCGGGAACGGGCGTCGGCGGGACGGCGGTCGGCTGGTCAACCGGCTGGGTGGGCGGGGCTTCGGCGGCCTGAGTGGGCGCCTCGGTCGCCGCCCCTCCGGCGAAGGAGGGTAGCTTCAGCTCCCAGTTCATCGGGTTGACGAGCACGACGACCATCAGGGCCGTTAGCACGATGGCGACGATGCCCGCCACGAAGAACCAGCCGATCGGGATGCCCCGCCGGGGGGCGATGTTCGGCTGGGCGGGCGGCTGGTAGACGCGCGGCGCATACGGCCCGGCCTGCCGGGGCACGCCGTAGCCGGGTTGTCCGCCAGGCGGGACGGGCGGAAGGCCTGTCGCCGGGTCTATCGCGTAGCCGGGAGGCGGCGGGGCCGGTTGCCCGTAGCCGGGGGGCGGTTGAGCGGGATAGCCCGGCTGGGGCGGCGGTTGCTGCGGCGGCTGTTGAGGGGGCGTGCCATAGGGCGGCGCGGGCTGTACCGGCGTCCCCTGCGAAGGGGCGGGCGCTTCCTCCCACCGATGGGGCGGCGCGGGCTCAACCGGCGGCTGCGGCTGTGGCCGCCGCATCTGGGCGGTCTCTTCCAGATGGGCAGGCGGGGCCGCAGGGGGCGTTTCGGGGGCCGGTGGCGGTTCGGGGGGCGTCTCCTCGCCGCCTGTGGCGACCGGCATTGCCTCGGTGGGCGGCAGAGGCCGCTCTGTGCGCGGAACCGCCAGCGTCGGCTGCTCGTCAAAGGTGGGCGGCTGGCCGTCCCAGCGATGCGGGATGTCGGTCACGAGGGGCGGTGCGCCATCACGCGCCAGCGCGGCGACGACCGTCACGTTATCCTTGCCGCCCCGGTCGTTGGCCTTCTGGATCAGCGTCTCAGCGGCGCTGCGCGGCGACGAGGAGGCGACGATCCGCGCGATCTCGTCCTCGTGCAGATACTCGGTCAGGCCGTCGGTGCACAGGATCACGGCGTCATCGGGCCGCAGCCGCAGGTCGAACACATCCACCGCGACCGTCTCTTCCATGCCCAGAGCACGCAGCACCACATCGCGGCGCGGATGCTCGCGGGCCTGCTCCGGTGTGATCGCTCCCTCGTCCAGCAATTGCTGCACCAGCGTGTGATCGCGGGTGATCTGCTGAATCTGCCCCTCCCGGATCAGATAGGCGCGGCTGTCCCCC
Source organism: Chloroflexota bacterium (assembly GCA_011051745.1). Classification (GTDB taxonomy): domain Bacteria; phylum Chloroflexota; class Anaerolineae; order Aggregatilineales; family UBA3940; genus DRKO01. Next base: position 2,022 of record DRKO01000278.1, read on the forward strand.
ACCGCCGCGATGTGCATTTCCTCGCCCCGGATGGCGGCTGCCACCAGCGTTGTGCTCAGCTTGACCAGTTCCGGCTGGCTCTGAGCGTACTGGTAAAGATCAGCGTTGGCCGCCTCGACCGCCTCCCGCAGGCGGAGGCCGAGATCGGGTTCATCACTGCTATAGTAAGCGTGCATCACTTTTCGGGCCGCGTAACGGCTGGCAAGCTGCCCGGCCATCCCGCCGCCCATCCCGTCCACCACAACGTAGAGGCTGCCGGAATAGCGGGCCTGCTGCGGATCGGTCGGCTGGTAGACGAGGACGAAATCCTCGTTTTGCTCCAGGGCCTGCCCCCTGTCCGTGACGGGCCACACTTCAACCGTCAGTTTAGAAGGACTCATCGGTTTTTTTCACCCACCGCCGGTTTTACACCGGCTGATCGCTAAAACAACCTGTTGAACCATCGTTCTCAGAGTACAATTCATCCGTTCACATTCTAACAACCTCGCGCCTTTCAGCCAAATGAGGGACTTCCCCGGGGAGCGCTCCGACGAGGGCACACCGGCCCATTTTTACGATCAGGGGCAGATCAGCTATAGTATCATGTGAAGCAGGTCTTACCGCTTCACCGGAGAAGAAGAGACACCGGCAGAGCCGATCATCTATCACGCGACGAGGTGGAGAAAATGGCAAAACGAGCCTTACCGGCAGTGATCGGGGGGCTGGCGCTGACGCTGGCCCTGCTGGCGGGCTGCGGCGGTGGCAGCATAGACGAGAACCTCGCGACC
>DRKO01000279.1 GCA_011051745.1 Chloroflexota bacterium
TCCGCACCCTCCAGAATGCCTACGCGCTCCCCGGCCTGCGCCGCCATAACCTCCCCTATATCGTCATGCCGCAGGGCGGGCTGCCGCCGGAGCTGCGGCGCACGGCGATCAAGTACATTTATGACGCTTTCTACGGGCGGCGGCTGCTCAGGGAGGCTTCTCGCCTGCACGCGCTGACCGAGCTTGAGCGGCAGCAATATCTGGCGCTTGGCCTGCCGGATGGGAAGATCATCGTCATTCCGAACGGCATTGATGTGACCGCCTACGAGTTCGAGGTGGACGTTGCGGCCTTCAAGCGACGCTACAACATCCCGGAGGGGCGGCCTGTGGTCGGGTTTCTGGCCCGCCTGAATCACATCAAAGGGCCTGATTTTCTGGTGGATGCCTTTGCCGAGGTGCTCAGGCACAAGCCGGACGCCATCCTGATGCTGGCCGGGCCGGACGACGGCGTTCTGGATGAGCTGGAGGCTCAGATAGACCGGCTGGGCATCCGGCAGGCGGTGCGCTTCACCGGCTTCATCGGTGATGAGGAAACCAAAGCAGCGGCCTATCGGGCCTCGGATGTGTACGTCCTGCCCTCCCGCTACGAGATACAGGGCATCACGGTGATGGAATCGCTCCTGAACGCGGTTCCGACCATCACGACCGATCGCTGCGGTCTGGCGACAACGTTTGTGGAGAGCGGCATCGGGCGGGTGGTTCCCTTCGGGGATGTGGACGCGCTCGCCGGAGAGATCGTCTATCTTCTGGATCATCCGGCGGAGGCGAAGGCACAGGCCGAATACGGTCGGCAGTATATGAAGGAAAACTTCAACTGGGACACGCTTGCCGATCGCTGGATCGAGGTCTACCGCACGTGTATTGCGGAGCGCATCGGCCATCGAGTGTGAGCGTGCCTGACCGCCCGGTTGAGACATTCTTTTATCATCATCACTCTTTCATCTCATTTATCCGGAGCTATGGAGATGGCAGGGGACACGACACGGGTTGCTGGTCGCCTTGTGCTGGTGGGGATCGGGCTGGTGCTTGGCCTTGGGATGGCGGAGCTTCTTCTGAGGCTGTTTCCCTCAATGATGCCCGCCGCGGCCAGAGAATGGACGGCCCTCTATCCGGAAGCCGACGGGGAGACGGAGGAGGAAGGCAGGGGGACTTCACTCAAACTGATGATCGAGCATCCGGAGTTACGGTATCTCCCGGCCTCTCAGGTCTCCGTGATAGAGCACTCCGAGTACACTTTTACGCTGGACACCTCTCATCTGGTGTTCGGCGAGGTGGGGTTCCGGGATGATGGCATTGACGGGCAACCCTACGCTGTCGCGGTGGGCGACTCGTTCGTGATGGGGTGGGGCGTTGAACTGGAAGAAACGTGGGTGGAACTGCTGGAGGCCCGCACGGGACGGGACATCGCCAATATGGGCGTGATGGGGAGCGGCACCCGCAAGGAGACCAGCGTCCTGACGACCTACGGGCTGACGTTGCAGCCCGAACTGGTGCTTTACGGCTTTTTCCCTAACGATGTGGAAGATCAGGCCTGGCAGATCGAGGTCGTCGAGGCGGGGGCGACGGAGGATCCGCTCGGCCTTCTGCAGGAACAGATGGAGCAACAGCACCCCTTCTACCGGATACGCAGCTTCCTGAGCCACAACTCGTATCTCTACCGGCTGCTGGGTTACCTGTATTACGCTTCTCAGGGGGAGGTCTGCACCTATCGAGACGGGCAGCTCAACTACACGTTCGACATCGCGGGCTGGCGGCGGCGCCTGGACTTCGACGATCCCTCCATTGCGGAGGCGATGGAAGCCGTCCTTCAAGACCTGGAAGAGGCCTACCGGGCGACTCAGGAGAGCGGCGCGGAGTTCGTGTTGTTGATCTTCCCCGCCAAAGAGCAGATTTACCTGGACATCATCACACAGCACTGCGCTCATTCCCTGCCGCCCGATCAGTTTGACCCGCTCATGCAGCGCCTTGACTCCTTCTGCCAGAGCGAGGGGATCCGATGCGTGGACCTGGGGGAGGCGATGCTGGCGGCAGGGGCGGCGACCCGGCAGATTTACTACTCGATGGATGGTCACTGGAACGCTGAGGGGAACCGTCTGGCGGCGGATCTGATCTACGAATATCTGGAAGAGAGCGGTCTCCTGTCGGAGTAAAGTTATGTGTGGCATAGCCGGAATCGTGAGACTTGACGCAGGGCCGCCGGTGGAGGAATCGCTCCTCCGGCGGATGGCCGATACCATCGCCCACCGGGGGCCGGACGACGCCGGAGTATACGTCTCCCCCGACGGGCGGGCGGCGCTGGCAAACCGGCGGCTGGCGATCATCGATCTCTCTCCGGCGGGCCATCAGCCCATGTCGAACGGCGACGGCACGCTCTGGATCGCCTACAACGGCGAGGTGTACAATTACGCCGATCACCGTCCGGAGCTTGAGGCAAAAGGCCACACGTTCCGCTCCCGGAGCGACACCGAGGTGATCCTGCACCTCTATGAGGAGCACGGTCCGGCGGCGCTGGAGAAGCTGCGGGGCATGTTCGCCCTTGCCATCTGGGACGAGCGTAAACGCCAGCTTTTCCTCGCCCGCGACCGGATCGGGATCAAGCCGCTCTATTACACCGTCGCAGGGGGACAGTTCATCTTCGCCTCGGAGATCAAGGCCATCCTTCAGCATCCCGCCGTCCGGCGGAGCGTGGATGAGGAGGCGCTCTATCACTTCCTCTCCTTCCTGACCTCCCCCGCGCCCCGGACGCTCTTCAGGGGCATCTACAAGCTCCCGCCCGGCCATTACGCCGTTCTGAACGCCGACGGCGACCTCCGGATCGCCGAATACTGGGATGTGTTCGACGAGGCCCGCCCTCATCCAGAGTGGACGGCGGAGCAGTACAGCCAGGCGTTGCTCTCCGAACTGCGCGAGTCGATCCGCCTGCGGATGGTGAGCGATGTGCCGTTCGGCGTCTTCCTGAGCGGCGGGATCGACTCCAGCACCAACGTGGCCCTGATGGCCGAGCAGATGGATCGCCCGGTGCAGACTTTCAGCGTCGGGTACGCCGGTCAGGAGCGGTACAACGAATTCCGGTACGCCCGCCGCGTGGCGGAGCACTTCGGGGCCGAGCATCACGAGATCGTGATTGACGAGGAGGACCTGATCCGCTTTCTGCCGGGGCTGGTGTATCATCAGGATGAGCCGATCGCCGATCCGGTCTGCGTGCCGATCTACTACGTCTCGAAGCTGGCCCGCGAGTCGGGCACGATTGTGATTCAGGTCGGGGAGGGGGCCGACGAGCTCTTCGCCGGATACACGCACTGGCTGGATATCCTGCGGCTGTATCACGGCGCGTGGCAGGTCTACACCCGCCTGCCTGCCCCTCTACGGCGGCTGGCGCTGGCCGCTGCCCCGCTGGATCGGGACTCGATCCGCTACGAGTTCGTCCGCCGGGCGACGGCGGGCGAAGAGCTGTTCTGGGGCGGGGCGGAGGCCTTCGGAGAGGCGCGTAAGAACCGCCTGATCAGCGCCGGACTGCGGGCGCGGCTGGGCGATCTCTCCTCATGGGACGTGATCCGGCCTTACCGGCGGCGTTTCGAGGAGCGCAGCGCCGGCCTCAACGCCGATTACGTGAACTGGATGGCGTATCTCGACCTGCGGCTGCGCCTGCCGGAATTGCTCCTGATGCGGGTGGATAAAATGTCTATGGCGACCAGCATCGAAGCCCGCGTGCCCTACCTCGATCATGTCTTTGTGGGGCTGGCGCTCAGCGTGCCGGAGCGGATCAAGCTGAACGGGGGCGGGACGAAGGCGCACTTCAAGCGGATGGTGCGCGGCCTGATACCGGACGAGATCATAGACCGGCCCAAGCAGGGCTTCGCCGTGCCGGTTGACGAGTGGCTGCAAACCCGTCTGGGCGGGGTGATGCGCCGCAAACTGGCGGATTTCATGGCGCGGACGGACTACTTCAACCCTCCGGCTGTTCAGAAGATGATCGAGCGCAACGACTACCTGACGTGGTATCTGCTCAACTTCGCGCTGTGGCATGAACTCTGGATCGAGGGGAAAGGCGTTCAGGCCGTCCCCTCGCTGGAGGCGCTGGGACTGGGGGGATAGGCGTTTCGTCGCCTGTAGCGGATTGATACCGGAAACCGATGACTCACGAGCCAGGGCCGCACGATCACATCCTGAAAGGGCGTGCCCCGCGTGCCCCGCGCTCCGGGCGGAGGAGCACGCGCCAGCGTCGCTTCACCGCCGTGCTGATTCTGGGGGCGGCGTTCATCATCCCCATGCTGCTCGTCCTGTTGATCTTCGGGCAGGCCGGACGCCGCCGTCCGATCCCGACGCCGCCGTTCGTCCAGTTTGTGACGGCTACCGCGCCCCCCGCCGTCGAGTTGCCCGCCGCGTTCCTGCAATCGCTCTCGGCCACGCCTCCGCCGGAGTTTCTGGCCCCCACCGCCGCGCCCGGCACAGCGGGGAGCCCCTTTGTGACGGCGACGCCCGCCTTCAGCCTGGCAACCAGCACCATCGCCTACGTGTGCTACATAAACGGCTATGATCAAATCTGCCTGATGAACGGCGAGGGAGGCGATCAGCAACAGATCACCGAAACGCGAACGACCGACTTCTACCCCTCGCTCTCGCCGGATGGCCGTTCGTTGCTGTTCTCCTCGCTGCGCAACGGGCGCGAGTTTGACATCTACCTGATGGACCTTGAGAGCCGCAATCTGCTGCGCCTGACATACGACATGGGGGACAACTACGCGCCGGAGCTTTCGCCCGACGGCACGCGGATCGTGTTCGCCTCGACCGGCGGGGAAGGCGGCGATCAGA
>DRKO01000280.1 GCA_011051745.1 Chloroflexota bacterium
CCCGCGCACGCTCCGGCTGCGGGCTGTGAACCCCTCGACCTCCTGCAACAGTTCGCCATCCGGGCCGTCGGGGCCGAGGTTCCACATCCTCAGCGTGCCACCTCTGGAAGCGGCGACAAACGTCACGCCGTCCGGTGACCAGGCGACGGCGTCCGTCTCCGTGCTCAGCCCCTCGAGTGTGCGCACCGGCTCCGTCACCTCCGCGTTCCAGACGATCACCGTTCCATCGTCCGAGGCGGAAACGACCGATGCCCCATCCGGCGAGTGCCCCACGCTGAGCACCCCGCCCTCGTGCCCGGCCAGCGTGCGTGCCTGCTGCCCGGCCCGGATGTCCCACACGATCACCTGATGATCGCGGCTCCCGGAAATGAGCGTCCCTCCGTCCGGCAACCAGTCCAGCGCAAGCACCGCCTGCCCGATCTCATGTCCGGCGAAGGTCTGGAGCAACTGACCGGTCCGCGCGTTCCAGAGGCTGACGAACCCCGACCGACTGCCGGTTGCCAGAATCCGCCCGTCCGGGCTGTAGGCCAGGCTGGAGACACCGCTGGAGTGCCGCTCCAGCGCACCGACCACGTCCACCGTTACCTCATCGTCGGCCCGCCGGACGTTCGAGACAATCACCTGCCCGTCGTTGAACCCGGCGGCCAGCAGGACGCCCTCATCCTCCAGACCGGCGGACGACCAAGCCAGCGACCCGACCTCCGCCGTGCCCTGAAGGGTGGTCAGTATGTCGCCGGTCGCAGCGTCCAGCAGGATCAGGGCGCCGCTTTCCAGCCCGGCAGCCAGCAGTGAGCCATCCGCCGAGAAGGCGAGGCTTGAGACAGGCCGATTGCCCGGAACCAGCCACACTTCCTCGAATGTGCCGGTCCGATACAGATACAGGCCAACGTTGCTGCCCACTGCCAGATACTCGCCATCGGGCGAGAAAGCCATCACGGTGATGGTTCCCTTCCCCAGACGCAGGCGGGCGTCCGGTGGGGGCGGGCCGTCGTAGGAGATGACCTCCGATACTGCCGGACGGGCAGTTGCACAGGCGCTCAGCAGAAAGGCCAGCGCCAGCACACTCCACAGCACCGCGCCGCGTCTGAAGGCCGTTCGTGCGTGCCGACCGATCAATTTATCGCGTCTATCAGGGGACATGGGGCCTCCGGGGGAACGTTCCCTCTACAACCTGCGGGCCTGAACGTGCCGCCGCGCCACGCTCGACCCTTCCGAACGCGAAGGTCGCTTCCAAACAGGAAGAGAGTAACCCGGCCAGCGCAGGGCCGGGCCGTCTCTTATCTGACCGTCCGGCGGCCTTTTCCCTTACGAATCACAGGGGCGGAGCTTCTCCGAGAGGCCGCGCACCTTACCCCGCGATCAGCAACAGGCCGCCGATCGCCAGCAGCACAATAATGATGCGCTCGAACGTCTCTTTATCAACCCGCTCCGACATCCACTTGCCGATCCACACCCCGGCGGGCACAAGCGGCATCAGCCACGCGATCTGCCACAGGCGGTTGAAGTCGAACAGGCGGGCGTAGAAGTAGTAGGGCACTTTGATCCAGTTCAGGAGGAAGAAGAAGATCGCCGAGGTGGCGACAAAAACGCGCGGCGTGACATCCTGCATCAGCAGGTAGATGCTGACCGGCGGGCCGCCGGTGTGCGCCAGCGCAGAGGAGAAGCCGGTCACCGTACCGGCCAGCAGGCCGTGCCAGTCTTTCCCCTCATATTTTAGCGAGCCGAGGATGCGCTTCTCAAAAACCTTGTAAACGGTGAAGATCAGGACGATGATCCCCAGCGCCGTTCGCAGCGTCCCGGTGGGGGCGTTGGTGATGAACAGCGTGCCAATCGTCACGCCGAGCACCGAGCCGGGGATCAACAGCAGCACCAGACGCCGATCCCAGCGCCGCCAGTGCAGGGCCACGGCGAAGATATCGGCGAACATCAGAACCGGCAGCACCAGCCCGATCACCTGATCGGCGGGCATCACGAGCGCCATCATGGGCGTTGCCAGCGCCCCCAGAGACCCGCCCAGCCCCCCTTTTGAAAGGCCGATGAGGAACGCCACAACAGCCGTCATCGCGAAGAAGATGGTCAGGTTGACAGTCATGGGAGCGAGCCGATCCTTTCGTGGATGGACAGGGCGGGGGGCGGAGGCACGGCGGCGGGGAGTGTCCCCTGCTTCAGGCCCCTTCCCGACGGGCAACGGGGACCGACAGCGCGGCCCCCGTTACCGCATGGCAGCAGTTTACAGCACCCGATCCACAAACTCGCGGTTGTGCACCTCGACGGGCACGTTCATCAGTTCGAGCACGCCGCGTGCCACATGCTCGGAGAGACGGCGGAAGGCTTCCTCGCCCTTCTCTTTTGTCGCGCGGAGCGGGTTCCCGATCACGCCGGTCTCGATGAATTCGTGGTGATCCATCGGGAAGTGGAAGTACTTATAGCCCTCAAACTCAACGTCGGGCATGCCGTCCTTCTTCTCGAAGGATTTGGGCAGGTATTCGGGAATGTGAGCTTTGGTGAAATTCGCCCGCTCCATGCGGACCAGCCGCTCGTTCCAGGCCAGGTCCTGCGAGGTCTCCAGCTCGCTGGAGTGCCAGCCGGGCGTTTCCTCCCACGGGTTCTCCAGCAGGCCTTCAAGGACGCCGACGTAGTTCTCCATGTAGGGCTTGGCGAACCCGATCAGCGCTCCGGTTTCATAGCGCAACTTGCGTAGCAGGGGGTCAATGACCTTCACGTTGGAGCCGTGGCCGTTGATGAAGATCAGGCGGTTGAAGCCGTGATGGATCAGGCTGCGGCCCACGTCATACAGCAGGTTGAGCAATGTGGTGCTGCGCACGGTGATCGTCCCCCGACCCCCGCCCGGCGCGTACATGTGCTGCGGCGAGTAGCCCATCCAGATGGGCGGCGTGTGCAGCACGGCGATCATCTCAGCCACCCGCTTGGCGACCTCCCAGGCGGTGACGGTGTCAGTATAGAGCGGCAGATGCGGCCCGTGCTGCTCCAGGCTCGCCATCGGGATCAGGATAACGTCCTTCTCCTTGAGGTACTCCTGGATGTCCATGTAGGTCAGGTCGCCCAAGTCCCAGGAGAGGAACTTCTTGCGAAACTCCTCGTCGCCCTCGGTCAGGTGCGGCAGGTCGCGGTATTTCTTGTTCCCGTTATCGTCAATCATGGTGACCACTCCTCTAAAGCGATTCCATCATACTGATGAACAGATCGGCCACTTCCCGGCCAAATTCCGGGTCATTCACGTGGCGTTCGAAGGTCCGAACAGGGATATCCTCCCGTATCTCGGAGCGCAGCGTCTCCAGAAACGCGCGGTCTGCCTCCGGGTCCCAGAAGGGGCCATCCGGCACGTTGGGGATGGAAAGCCCCTGTGTCGGAACGGCGATGATGACCGGGCCTTTCGCCGGATTGAGCCGCTCGGCGAAGATATGCCCAAGCTGGATCATCTCCTCGCGCGTGGCGCGGACGAGCGTATACTCCGGGTTGTGATCGTAGACGGGGCGACCCTGAAGCTCCGGCGGGATCGCGCCCGCATGGAAGACGCAGAAATCAATGCAGCCGGGCACGACAACCTGCGGCAGGCCCAGCGCCCCCACGCGCTTCAGGCGGTCGGGGCCGCCGTCGTGGATGCCACCCGTCAGGGGGTCGTATACCTCGTTGGTGGTGAAATCAATCACGCCGACGAACTGGCCCGCCTCGGCCAGCTCTTCCATCGCCGGGCCGCCGACGCCGTTCGAGTGGAAGATCACGGCCTCGTACCCGTGCTCGGCCAGCCGTTCTTTCAGCGCCATGACGGCCTTTGTGGTATTCCCCAGCATGGTGACGGCCACGTAGCGGTCATCAGGGCCGGGGGGCGGCAGAACGTGGCCGTGCTCCACCATCCCTTTGAGAGCGGCGGCCACGTTATCAAAGATCGTGCGGGCGATGGGGTTCAGGCCCAGAATATCCACAATGGAGTGCACCACCATGATGTCGCTGGTTCCGACCAGCGGATCAAAGTAGTGCTTCCCGGAGGCGATCGGCGACACCAGCACTTTGGGCACGCCAACCGGCAACTGCATCATGGCCGCCGCGCCCATCACCGCGCCTTCGGCCCCGCCCATGCTGACGATGGCGTCCAGCCTGCCCTGCTCGTAAAGCTCCAGGGTGAGCTTTTTGAGCGCCTCGCGCATCCCTTCGACGGCCTTCCCCCGGCTGCCCGCGTTCTGCAGGGCCTCGATGGTCGTTCCGCCGTAGCGGGCCGCCTCGGCCCGGCTGATGTCGGGCGTGATGCCGATCGGCTCGCCCAGGATGCCGGAGTCGACTACCGTCGTCTCCAGGCCGAGCGCCTGTAGCTGATCGCGCAGGTATGCGATCTCCGGCCCTTTGGTGTCGAGGGTTCCGATTACGACAACGTTCTTACCCATACAGCAACCTCCGGGCAACTGAGAGGGGGGCTGCGAAGTAAAGGCTCCGGTGTGCCGGACTACTTCGAGTTGCCCCCCTCTGACGGTGAAAATGGGGATTAGCTGATCAACGGAAGGAGCGTCTTGGCGGTTTCCTCAACCAGCCAGCTATAGAACTCCTCCGTCAGCAGGCTGGAGCCGTGCTCCTCGATGAACTTCTTCTGTTCGGGTGAGATGTCTACCGGGTTGGTCTCGATGGCGTTGGGGTAGGGGTTGGCGGGCGTGCGGTCAATGGGGGCGACGAACTCAACGGTCAGCGCACCATCATAGCCGATCACCTTCAGCGTGCCGACCAGCTTCAGCCAGTCCCAGTGCCCCATGCCACAGGCCATGCGGTTGGTATCCGCGACGTGGAAGTCCACCAGACGGCCCTTTGCGCTCAGGATGGATTCGTAGGGGTCGGCCTCTTCGATGTTCAGGTGGAAGGCGTCCAGGCAGACGCCGCAGTCATCGGCGACGGCCTCCGCCAGCGCCAGCGCCTGCGCCGCCCGTGAGCAGAAGTAGGTCTCAAAGCGGTTGATCGGCTCGATGGCAAGCTGGATACCCTCTTTCTTGCCCCAGTCGTAGCATTCCTTGAGGCTGTCAACCGCCCACTCCCACTCTTCCTCCGGCGTGCCATCGGGCACGATCTTGCCGACGGTGGCCGGAACGATGGTCATGATCTCGCCTTCCAGTTCCTTGACCATCGTGATGCAGTCCTTGACGTACTGCACCGACTTCTCGCGCTGGGCCTGATCCTTGGCGACCAGATTACGATCGCCCAGCATCAGCGTTACCGATCCCCAGCACCGGATGCCGTTGTCCTTGAGGATTTTACGGACTTCCTTTGTGTCGTAGGTGTACGGCTCACCGCTGATCTCGATGCTCTCGTAGCCATACTTTGCCAGCCGCCTGACGGTTACTTCGATTGGCTCCGCCCTCATCCAGTTGTGCATTGACAGATGCATTTGGTCCCTCCTTTGGGCAAAAACTACACAGAAACCGTATTCACGCAGAACGCGGGATCGCGTCCCTGCCAGGTAAGCCCCTCTGGCGGCGGGGCGAACCGCCGGAGCTTACTCACGTCCTAAGCCAGATGATCGGCCAGCAGCTCGTACAACCCCTGCACGCGCAGGCCGAACCGTTCCGCGTGCCGGGCGAGGTGACTCAACGAACCGGCGTCCTCGGTGACGACCAGCCGTGCCCCGACCCCGGCGGCGTCTGCCAGCCGCGAATACGTCAGGTGGCGGGCGATGTGCGGTTCGGTGAACTGGAGGGCGACGTTGCCGCAGGGGTGCGCTCGCTCGCGCCGCCAGAATAGCTCCCGCGCCGGGGCGGGCAGCACGGCCTCCAGAAGCGCACGGGGGGCGTCGTAGCGCGTCGTGACGCGCACCGAGTGGGTGGGGTCTACGTAGGCGCAGGGTGTCCCGTCGGCGGCCTTCCGAAAGGCCAGAGCGCCTTCTCTGAGCCGCTCCGCCAGAAAGGTGACCACCTCCTCCAGAACTACGCCGGACGGCCATTCGATCCCCAGCCGCTCATCGTACAACTGGCTGAAGGTGAAGAAATCACCCGGCCCCAGCACCAGCAGGCGGGTTGCGCCGGTGGCCTCAAGCTCGGAGAGCGTCTCTCCGGCCAGATCGCGGGCCGTCGAGGGGAAGCCCAGCGAACTTGCCAGATAGCCGTTGTTGCGCCCCACGCCGATCAGAACCGGCTCAACGCCCACCGCTTTGAGCAGTTTCAGGGCCGCCTCCAGCGCGTCCGGCCAGAGGTAACGCGCCTCGTCTCCTACAAAGAGGGCGACTTCCCCCTGCCCCTCGACGGGGGCGGGGGACTGCTGTTCGTAGGGGTTTCCCCACTCCTTCAGGGCGCGGTGAGTCTCGTACACCACCGCCGGGGCCAGGTCCCGCGCGGCGACATCTGCCCGTGCCGCCGCGATGGCCTCCGGCAGGGGTTGATCAGTGACGCAGTGGGCGCGGCAGGTTCCGCAATCGGAGCAGCTATACAGGGCCTGCACGGTCTCCTCGTCCCACGCCAGCAGGCCGCGCCCGACCGAGGCGATCATCAGCGCCCAGCCGTGCGGCGTCAGCGACTCCCTGCGGGTGACATGCCCCACCGGGCAGACATGGCGGCACATCAGGCAGTAACGGCAGTTCTCAGTCGTCAGGATGACGTTTTCAAGTGGCATGGTGTCCTTCCGCTTTCGTGCCGGGGCCTGTATTAGAAGCCAAACCCGACTTTGCCGGGGTTCATGATCCCGTTGGGATCGATCATCCGCTTGAGCCTCAGCAGGAAGGGCCAGGCCGAGCCGTACTGCCTGCGCATGTAGCGGGCCAGCTTCAGCCCCACCCCGTGATGCTCGTTGATCATGCCCCCGTTTGCCATCACGGCCTGCATGGCGGCGTTCCACACCCGATTGTGCAGCCGCAACGCCTCGCGGGCGTCCGCCGGCGGCTCCTCGATGATGAAACGCGAATACAGCATCACGCCCCAGTGGAACCAGTGCGAGAAATGGCCGATGAAGCGCACGTTCCAGTCGGCGAAGCCCTCCTCGACGGCCTTCTTCTCAGCGTAGTAGACGGCTTCGATCCTGTCGTAGGTGGTGACGGTTTCGGTTGTGCCGTACATCCAGGGCAGCTTGAGGTTCTGCGGCGGGTAGTAGAAGTCGTAGCGGTGCGCCCACCACGCCTCGCCCGGCTCGCGCCCCAGATCACGCGCCCCCAGCCGGGCGCAAATCTCCATCGCCTTCTGCTCCTGAAGGGCGGCGATGTCCGGATCGCCATCGAAGCCGAGCACCATGTACGCGCCGTCAAAGTCGTAGCCGAGGATTTTCCGAACGCGGGTCAGCGTGGAGGCCGGATCGTACAGCCGGATGACGAAGGGATCGAGGCGGCGGGTCATCATCAGGCGGCCTGCTTCCAGCGCGTTGTGCAGGTCGTCGAACAGCACCGCCCGCAACAGGCGGGCTTCCGGCAGGTAGTCCACCTGCATGGTCGCCTCGGTGATGATGCCGAACGTCCCCTCCGCCCCCAGAAACAGGCGGAAGAAGTCCGGGCCGGAGGCGTGCTGCGGAACCGGCGGGGTGTGGATGATCTCGCCGGTGGGCAACACAACTTCCATGCTGAGCACCAGGTCTTCGGCTTTGCCGTACTTGGTGCTGATCGTCCCCGTCCCGCGCGGAGCCAGATAGCCGCCCAGCGTGGCGCAGTTGGCGGAGGCCGGATAGTGGGGCAGCGTCAGCCCCTTTTCGTTGAGCGCCCACTCAAGCTGTGTCCCGATGATCCCGGCCTGCGCGGTGACCGTCAGGGATTTCTCGTCAATCTCGATGATCTTATCCAGCCGCTTTGTGTCCACCAGAATGCCGCCAAAGATCGGCAGCGCTCCGCCCTGCGTGCCCGATCCGCCGCCCCAGGGGACAACCGGAATACGATACTTGTTGGCGATCTCCATGATCTCGGAGATTTCTTCCGCCGAGGCGGGGTGGACGATGTAGTCCGGCGTCCTTAACGGCCTGCCGCGATCCAGCCACATCTGCGGCATCCACGACCAATCGGTCGAGTAGACCAGCTTATCGCTCTCCTCAACCGAGATGAAGGCCGGGCCGACGATCTCCTCCAGTTCGCTGCGGATCATTTCAGCCTGGAACAGGGCACGCTTCACAGCCGACTCCTTGTGTATTGTCTCTCTGGCGGGAACCGCCAGCCTACTCCTGCGGCACGTCGGGATGCGGGGGCATCCAGTAATCCCCTTCGCCCGTCTGGGCCTCGATGACGCGGCTCAGCACAACCACCGCCTCGCTGATGACGCGCTCCGGCTGGCTCACAAAGCAGATGCGCAGGTGATCGTTAGAACCGGGGGCCACCAGGAATGCGTCGCCAGGCGTAAACGCGAACCCGCGCCGCAGCACCTCGCGGGAGACAACGGTCGCATCAATGCCGGGTGGGAGAGTGACCCAGCAAGCGAATCCGCCTCTGGGATGAGTCCAGGTGACCCCCGGCGGCATATGCCATCGGAGATCGCGCAGGAGCCGGTCGCGGCGTTCCCGGTAGATGGGGATGACCCGCCGCAGATGGCGTCTGAGCGCGCCGCTCTGGATGAAGTTGGCGACCGCTCGCTGCACAAAGGGCGGCCCGCAGAAATCAGCCGCGCGGCGCAGCGATACCAGTTGCCGGTGCAACGGCTCCGGCGCGACGACGTATCCCACCCGCAGGCCGGGCATCATCACTTTGGACATGCTGCTGATGTAGATCACCTGCTCCGCTTCGTCCAGAGATTTCAGCGCCGGGGCCGGGTCGCCGTCATAGGCAAGCTGGCCGGATGAGTCGTCCTCCACCAGAATCAGGCTGTAACGGCGGGCCAGCGCCAGCAACGCCCTGCGCCGCTCCGGGGACATCAGCGTGCCAGTGGGGTGGTGGAAGTTGGGGACGGTGTGGAAGAAGCGGGGGCGGTACTGCACGATGATCCGCTCCAGCTCATCCAGACGCGGCCCGTGTTCATCCAGCGGCACGTCAACGGCCCGCACGTGATAGGTGCGCAGGCTGTTGATCAGGCCGAGATGAGTGGGCCGCTCGACGACCACCACGTCGCCGGGGCGGGTGAGGGCCTGCGTGATGAGCGAGATTCCCTGCGTGACGCCGGAGGTCACCAGAATGTTATCCGGCATGGCCTCAACGCCGCGCTCGCGCAGCAGGTCTGCCAGAGCGGTTCGGAGGGCAGGATCGCCCTGCGGCCAGCTATAGCGCAGGAGGGCGGCACTTTCGGCGCGGAGCCTGTGCAGTTCGCCCCAGAACTCACCCGCCGGGAACAGTTCGGGGTCCGGTTCAGCGTATGCAAACGAGCGCACGATGGCAATCTGGTTGATCTTCGGCTGGTCATCCAGCACACTGTCCGGCGTCGAGGAATGCCCGACGGAGTCGATCAGCGCCTCTGGCCGGGCCGTGCGGGCGACGAATGTCCCTTTCCCGATAACCGTCTCGATCCAGCCCTGCGCCCGCAGTTCATCATAGGCCGTCTGCGCTGTCAGGCGCGTTACGCCGAGTTGCTCGGCCATCTGCCGGATGGGGGGGAGCTTGGCTCCCACAGGCAAGCGGCCCTCCCGTATCTGTTGCCTGATCTGCGCGGCGATCTGCCGGTATAGAGGCTGTGGAGCCTCTCGGTCAACACTGAATGGAAACGGCACTTACAGGCTTTCCTCTGGAACCATGCTTACAGACATTGTAGGGCACAGGCATATGCCCCTGACAGAGACACTGAAAGGACAATCTACCGGGCCACCGATGGGCCGGTAGCGTGGGATGCGGGGGGGCGATGCACGCATCGCCCCAGACTCATGCCGGAGGCAACCGGCTTGCTGGTCGGATGTGAGAGGCGCTCGCTCAGCCTCCCGTCAGTGCGCTCAGGATCAGCCAGTCGAGCTCCTCGTAGTCGCGGGCGGCGATCAGTTCGTTGATCCTCTCCCGATCCAGTGAGCGCACCACCTCGACCAGCCGGAGGAACATGTGCAGGCTGTTCCGCAGGTGCTTGGTCGCCAGTTCTGCCGGCTGGGTGCGGAGGGCCTTCACGTCCAGCCCGACCATCCCCTTCTCGTAGAAGCGGTTCTCATCCAGCACGCGCACCTGATTGAAGGCCCGTCGCAGGTCTACCGAGCCGAAGGAGCGATCCTGATCGAACTTCAGGCCGTTCTGATCGTTCAGGTGGACGCTCCAGAGCTTATCGAAGGCCAGCGCGAAGCTCATCTCGTCCGCCGGATCAAGCCCGGCCAGAACGGCGTGCGCGGTCTCGACCAGCGCCCCCACACGCGAAGGGTCGCTGGCCTGAAAACCGAGCGCCAGCGCGTGCCCGATGGTCGGGATGTACGCCAGGTCCATCGGCTCGTTGGGCTTGGGCTCAATGGCGATGCGAAGCTGCGGGTCGTATTCCAGCAGCGTGTTGACGGCCTCCAGAAGGCGATGGGTGGCCTGCACGGCGTCTTTGGCCTCGCGCATATAGGTTCCTTCACGGGCCAGCCAGAGCACCATCAGGTTTGTGCCCAGCTCACGCCCGATGTCGGCGGCCTTTTTGGAGCGCTCGATGGCGTACTCACGCGCTTTCGGGTCGTTGGAGGTAAACGCCCCGTCAATCGTCATCGGGTGTTCCCACAGGCGCGGCGCGACAAACTCAGCCACCAGCCCGTGATCCTCCAGCCTGCGGCGCATCGCCCGGGCCTGCTTCGCGATCTCTGAGGCCGAAAGATCGTCAAGGTCAGGCACGGCGTCGTCGTCGTGGAACTGGACGGCGTCAAAGCCCAGATCGTTGAAGACCTTCAGCTTCTCGTCAAAGGTCAGGGAGGGACGCACGGGCGGCCCGAAGGGATCGGCCCCCTCGTGGATATTCCACGGCCCGAACGAAAAGCGATACCCGTATTTCTCCATCGTTGCCTCCTTGTGGAGCGCGGGCACAGACCCGGCGGGAGCCTCCCGCGCTCTGGAAGTGTGTTCAGATTTCTTTCAGCGCACCGCCATCACAGGGCAACCGTCTGCCCTGTGGCCTGAGACTCAAGCGCGGCGGTAAAGAGATCGTGGCTGCGTGCCGCCTCCTCCGGCGTGGCGCAGTAGAAGGGCTGCTGCATCCCCTCGCGCCCGTTGACCAGCTCATCGCAGAAGGCGGCCCACATCTGGAGGATGGCGTCTGAGAGGCCAAACTCGAAGATGCCGCCCGTGATGGTCGGATAGGCCGACTTATAGCCGATGTCCTCCACGTGCCAGGCCTGCGGCCCGCCCGGCGTGTACGGCAGATAGCGCAGCGTGCGGGGGTACTTGGTGCTGAACTCCGCGCTGAACTCCGTGCCGAGCACCCGGATAAACCAGGTGTCCATCTCGCCGGGGGCGATGCGTTTGGTGGAGAGCACCATCGGGAATTGCTGTCCCCCCGCTTCCACCTCGCAGGCCAGAATGGCGTTATCCCACGTCTCGCAGGGAACCATGCGGCCCTCTTTGTCCGGTCGCTCGGTCATGATGTTGGAGAGCAGGGCACGCACGTTCTGCGGGAACCAGCCCGCGCGGAAGGGGACATGCACGACGTGCATTCCCAGATCGCCCATGCAGCCGTACTCGCCGTTGATCTCGATCATCCGCTTCCAGTTGATCGGCTTCTGCGGGTTCAGGTCGCTGCTGTGCCAGAACCCGGCTTCCACCTCGATGATCTTCCCGAAACGCCCTTCCATGATCCACTGCGTGATGCGGTATGCGCCGGGGTAGAAGGGGAATTCGGACGAGCAACGCACCAGCACATCGGGGTTGGCCTCGATGGCGGCGTTGATCTGCTCGTTGGCCGCTTTATCTATCCCGAAAGGCTTCTCACCGAGCAGGTGCTTGCCCGCCTCGATGATGTCCACGTAAAACTGAGCGTGCAGATTGTGCGGGATGGCGCAGTAGATCGCGTCAATCTCCGGATCGGCCAGCAATTCGTGGTAATCGGTCGTCGCCAGCCGGACCGACTCGAAGTTGTCGGTGTACCAGTTCATCACCTGTGGGTTGACATCGCAGACGGCGACGATGCGCGGCAAGAACCCCGGCCCCTGCCCCGTTTTCGGGTCGGAGAGGTGCGCCCAGCGAGCGACGGCGCTGGCAAACTCGCGCCCCATCAGCCCGCAGCCGATGATCCCAAAGTCTATGATTTTCTGTGCCATGAGAGTCTCTCCTCCGCTCAGGCCGAGGAGCGCAGCAGCTTCAGGGCCTCTTCCGGTGTCGCCCCTTCGTGGACAATCGCCATAAAGGCGCGGGTGATCGCCGTCGGATTCGGATGCTGGATGACGTTGCGCCCGTAGACGATCCCGCGTGCCCCCTGCTGCATCAGGTCGTAGGTGCGTTGCAGGATTTCCTCCTCGGAGGCCTTGCTGCCCCCGCGCACCAGCACCGGCACATCACCGGCCACCTCGATGACGGTGTGGTACACGCTCACATCGTCGGTCGGGTCGGCCTTGATCACGTCGGCCCCCAGTTCCACCGCCTGACGCACCAGCGGGATGATTTTGTCGGGGTCGCCGTCCACCATATAGCCCCCGGCCACCTCGTTGGGCTGCATCACCAGCGGCTCGATCATGAGCGGCATCCCGTAGCGCTCACATTCCGGCTTCAGCCGGTTGATGTTCTGGATGCACTGGTGGTACACCTCCGGCTGGCCGGGGATGCGAAACAGGTTGACGACCACACAGGCCGCGTCGAGGCGGATGGCCTGCTCGACCGGATTCTCGATCAACTCGCTGAAAAGATGGTGGGGCAGTTCCCGCCCGTAGACGTTGGCGATGTCGGTTCGCAGGACAAGGGACGGCTTCTCCTTGCCCGGCACGCCCTGCAGGATCGGGGCCTGACCGGGGCTGAGCTGGATGGCGTCCGGGTTGGCCTCGACGACGGCGGCGATCACCTTCCGCATGTCCTCGATGCCGGTCAGGAAGCGCCGTTCGTTGAAGAAGCCGTGATCAATGGCAACATCAAAACACTTCCCGTCAGCAGCCAGCAGGCGGTTAAGCCGTGCGCTAACGTTCATTTTCGTTCCGTCCTCTCTCGTATTCCGGCTACGATTTCACCGGCGTGGAGTCCATAAATTCAAGCGTTTCTGAAAGCGAGCGGACGCCGCCCGCCGCGCCGACACCCGTCACGCACAGCGCACCGACGGCGTTGGCAAAGCGGGCTGTCTTCTCCAGCGGCCAGCCCTGCCACACCCCGGCGATGAACCCGGCGGCGAAGGCATCCCCCGCGCCGGTCGCGTCCACCACCTCCACCTCGAAGGCAGGGAGCCGCACCGTCTGGCCCTCCTGCGTCATCACAAGGCAGCCCTCCGCGCCCATCTTCAGCCCGACGGTTCCCACCCCCTCATCCAGCAGGGCGCGGGCGACCTCTGCCGGGTCTTCCAGACCGGTTAACGCCTGTGCCTCTACCAGACTGGGGACGAAATAATCGGTGTGGGGCAGGCAGGGCTTCAGCGTCTTCATCCAGCGGCCGGTGTCGTCCCAGACGGTATCCAGAAAGGTTGTCACGCCTGCCGCCTGTGCCTCGCGCAGCAGTTCGGCGGTCGGCTGGCCGTCAAGGCCGGGCATCACCAGCGCCCCGGCCACATGCAGGATGGAAGCCCCCCGGACGATCTCCCGGTCCACATCATCCAGCGTCAGGCGGGCGTTGGCCCCGATGTAGTGTACAAAACGCCGCTCGCCGTCCGGGTCCACCATGACCATCGTGGCCGAAGTCCCCGTTTCGGGGTCGCGCTTCACGCCCTCTGTTCCGATGCCGCGACCGGCCAGGGCCTCCAGCAGAAAATCGCCGAAGGGATCGTCCCCGACCTTGCCGATCACCTCAACCGGCAGACCCAGCCGCGCCAGTCCGGTCGCCGAGTTGACGGCGCAGCCGCCGGTGTGGAGACTCATCTCATCCACCAGAACCAGCCGCCCCGGCTCAGGGAAGGCCCGCAGGGGTCGCCCCACCACGTCGGCGACCATGATCCCCAGGCAGACGATGGGCTTGCGTTCGTTCATCGGGAAGCCTCTCCTCTCTGCTGCTACAGGCTCACAGGGGGTGTAATGTAGCCTTCACCCCCTCATCGTCGCTGTGCTCTGATGTGCCCCCCCCGTGGCGGGGGGATGGATGGGTCGGACGTTGCGACGCCCGCCGATCCGTTATGCTCCCACCGTCTCCGCGATGGCCCGGAACTCCCCGGCCAGCGCGGGGTACAGAGCGCGATAGCGCGGGTAGACCTTCTCGTAGAGGGCGGCGGTCTCCGCCGATGGCGTCGTCTGGCCGGTGATCTGGATGGTCGCCTCGCAGGCGGCGGGCACATCCTCGAAGAGGCCCGCGCCAACGCCCGCCAGCAGCGCGGCTCCGAAGGCCGCGCCCTCGGTCGTGTTGACCGTCACCAGTTCGACGTTGAGCACATCGGCCATGATCTGCCGCCAGAGCGGGCTTTTCGCGCCACCGCCGGAGATGCGCACCTGCTCAATTGCCCCCAGCCCGGCCTCCCGGATCAGCGTGAAGCTATCCCGGATGCCGAAGGCAACCCCTTCCAGCACGGCGCGAGTCATGTGGGCACGGCGATGGCGCACCGTCAGCCCGACCCATGCGCCACGCGCCAGCGGGTCGGGGTAGGGGGTACGCTCGCCGGTCAGGTAGGGCAGGAAGAGCAACCCCTCGCTGCCGGGCGGAACGTCCTCCGCCTCGGCGGTCAGGTCGTCAAAGGCAACCTCCGGCGCGAGCGTGTCGCGATACCATTGCAGGCTCCCCGCCGCGCTGAGCATCACACCCATGAAGTGCCAGCGATCCGGCACGGCGTGGCAGAAGGCATGCAACCGTCCTTCCGGCTCGACGAGGGGGGCTTCTGTGGTGGCGAACACCACGCCCGATGTGCCCAGCGTCAGCGCGATGATGCCCGGCTGCACCGCGCCCACGCCGACGGCCTGCGCCGCCTGATCGCCGCCACCCCCGACAACGGGGGTCCCTTCCCGGAGGCCGGTTGCTGCGGCGGCCTCCGCGCTGACATGGCCGGTGATCTCCGGCCCCTCGAAGGTGGGCGGCAACCACTCAGCGGGGATGTCCAGCGCCTTCAGTACCTCCTCCGACCAGGTGCGTTTCGCCAGGTCAAAGAGCAACGTTCCCGCGCCGCCCGCGCGGTCCATGGCATACTCGCCCGTCAGCCGGTAGCGGATGTAATCTTTCGGCAACAGGATGTGACGCGCCTTCGCGTATATCTCCGGCTCGTTCTGCTGCACCCACAGAATCTTGGGCGCGGTGAAGCCGGTCAGCGCGTCGTTGCCGGTGATCTGGATCAGGCGGTCTTTGCCCAGCCGACGGCGGATTTCGTCGCACTGGGGGCCGGTGCGCTGATCGTTCCACAGAATGGCAGGCCGCAGCACCTCGCCGTGCTCGTCGAGCAGCACCAGCCCGTGCATCTGGCCCGTCAGCCCGATGGCGGCCACCGCCGAGCCATCCACCCCCGCCTCGTCCAGTGCCCGGCGGATGCTCTGGCTGATCCCATCCCACCAGTCGCGGGGGTCCTGTTCCGACCAGAGGGGGCGCGGCGTGGAGAGGGTGAGGGGGGTGGTCGCGCTGCTGACCACCCGCCCCTGCCCATCAATCAGCAGCGCCTTGGCCCCGGTCGTTGAAACATCAATCCCAAGCAGCAGCATCTGGTCTGTCATAGGCCCGTGTCCTTACTCAAGAGTCCCTCCCCCGGCCTCGCCGGTCTCGGCTCAGATATGGTCCTGCCGTTCGGGTGGCAGGCTGAGGGCGGCAGAAGGGCTTTCAGCGCACCCCCAGCAGCAGCTCAACCGTTAGCTGATCCAGCCGCTCGTAGGCCAGCCCGCGCTGACCGAGCGCCACACGGTCGAACGTCTCCGCCCTGAGCGCGGCGGCTTTATCGGCACTGTAGGCCCCCTGATAGGCCGCCATCGAGCCGTCGTCGGCCCGGATTTCCTCCAGCAGGGCCTGAATCTCCGGGTCTTCGTTCCACTGCCGGGCCTTCTCTTTGAGGATCAGGTAGGTGCGCATGCAGCCCCGCGCAAAGTCCTTCACGCCCTCGTAGTCCTCGGTGCGGTAGGCGTGGGCGTCGAAGTGGCGGCTACCCTCGTACCCGACATCCTCCAGAAACTTGACCAGGAAGAAGGCGCTCTTCAGGTTGACCGCCCCGAAGCGGAAGTCCTGATCGTAGCGGCCAAAGGCCTGATCGTTGAGGTCAATGTGGAACAGCTTGCCCGCCTCCCACGCCTGAGCGACGGCGTGGACGAAGTTCAACCCGGCCATGTGCTCGTGCGCCACCTCTGGATTGACGCCCACCATCTCTGGATGATCGAGCGTCTCGATGAAGGCCAGCATCGCGCCCGTCGTCGGCAGGAAGATGTCGCCGCGCGGCTCGTTGGGCTTGGCCTCCAGCGCAAACCGGAGGTCGTATCCCTGATCGATCACGTATTCGGTCAGGAAGTTGATCGCCTCGCGGTAGCGCTTGATCGCCCCGGCGGGGTCTTTGCTGGCGTCGGTTTCGGTTCCCTCGCGCCCGCCCCAGAAGACGTACACCTTCGCGCCCAGCTCGACGCCCAGATCAATGGCGTTCATCGTCTTTTGCAGGGCATAGGCTCGCACGCGCGGATCGTTGGAGGTCAGCGCCCCGTCCTTGAAGGCCGGATCGGTGAAGAGGTTGGTGGTCGCCATGGGGACGACCAGCCCGGTTTCCTCCAGCGCCTGTTTGAACTCCCTGACGATCCGGTCGCGCTCGGCGGGGGTGGCATCAATGGGAACCAGGTCGTTGTCGTGGAAGTTGACGCCGTACGCGCCCACTTCCGCCAGCAGGTGAACCAGCTCGACCGGCGAGAGCGGCTGCCGCACCGGCTCGCCGAACGGGTCACGCCCGATGTTCCCGACCGTCCAGAGGCCAAAGGTGAATTTGTGCTCCGGTCTGGGTTCGTACTGGTCAGTCATACCAATTCCTTTCCCGTGGAAACAGCATCCGGCATCCCGGTGATACGGCAGGGGCAACCATAGCCACCGGCGTCGCGTTCCCTCCGGGGAACGCCTGCCGGCAACAGGCTACTGAACGGGCAGCGACAAGGCCGGAATGGGGGAACCCCCACGCCCGATGCTGCCACATCTCAACCTGTGAAGCCGGAAATACCGCAGGCCCCTGCCACCGGCCTAAACTCGGAAGAGCTTATCTTGAAGGAACGGGAGAGCTCCCGCAGTGTCCTCGCCGCGCTCCATGTGTGCCCCGGCAGGTGAAAACACCGGATTTCAGAAAGACCTCACCACCAGATCGAAGGGGACCTGTTTCAGGCCCCGGCCCCCTGCCTTAAGGCTCCCCCTCGCCGCTGCCAACGGATATGCCGCTCAGGTCCTGCCGGGGGCGTGCTCCCTTCGGGATGATGTGGCTCCACATGATGTAGGCGATGGTCGAGATGAGCAGGACGTGGAAGCCGACCCGGTAGAGAATGAACGCCCAGGGCTGGAACATACCGACCACCCCGGAAACAATCCCCGCGATGATGATCGCCTCGATGATGCGGTAGAGGCGGTGGGAAACGTTGTTGTTGAGCACACTGGCGACCAGCCAGATGACCGTGATGTAGAACAGCACGATCGCGACGAAGATCAGGATGAAGGGGATGGCGTTAAGGAGGACGTTCTCCGCGAACTTCTCTTCAGGGATGTTGGCGTGGAGAATCGGCCCGATGAAGAGACCGGCAACCAGCAGGATCACTCCCGTGATGGGGAGCCCGATGGGGACACGGGGACGTATTTTCGCCATGATTTTCTGTTCCTCAACCAAAAGTTACCCGAGACGTTTACCCGGCGTGCGCCTGGCCGATCCGGGGCTTTCTGAACTGCGGGTGGGATGGGGGAGGGCAACACCCTCCCCCTGCCCTTTCTGCCCGCTGCCTAGTATTTGATATCAACCTGCTTCCGCGCTTCCGCCGATTCGAGGATCGCATCGCAGATCACGGCTGCCCGGTAGCCGTCCTCAAAGGTCGCGCCGTAGGGAGCAACGTCTTTATCGTTCACGATGCAGTCCAGGAAGTGGGTGATCTCATGCACGAAGGTGTGCTCCCACCCGATGATGTGACCGTGCGGCCACCAGTTCTCCCACCAGGGGTGGTAGCTCTCCGTGATCAGCGCGTCGTGGAAGCCCTGAGTCTCCTTCGGCTCCTCGCCCACCCAGAAGACTTCCAGTTCGTTCATCCGCTCCAGATTGAAGCGGATGCTGCCCTTCTCGGCGTTGATCTCGAAGCAGTTGTAGTTCTTCCGACCGGCGGCGAAGCGCGTGGACTCCAGCGTGCCGATGGCGCCGTTCTCGAACTCAATCGCCGCCACGAAGGCATCGTCCACGTCCACCTTGCCAACCCCGCTGCCATCGGGCAGGGGACGCTCCTCAATGAAGGTGCGGGTCATGGCCGCCACGCTCTTGATGCCACCAACGAGGAAGTGGGCCAGGTCAATGATGTGTGCGCCCAGGTCGCCGAGCGCACCGCTGCCCGCCACTTTCTTGTCCAGCCGCCATATCTTGGGCGTGCCGTAGTGGGGCATGATCCACTCCTGCAGATACACCGCGCGGAAGTGGTAAATCTGCCCCAGCGCGCCGCTATCAATCAGGTTCCTGATCTGGCGCACAGCCGGGACGAAGCGGTAGTTGAAGGCCACCATGTGCTTGACGCCCGCCTTCTGCACGGCATCGAGCATCTCTTTCGCCTCTGCGGCTGAACGGGCGAGCGGCTTCTCGCACAGGACGTGCTTCCCGGCCTGGGCCGCCAGAATGGACGGCTCGGCGTGGGTGTCGTTCGGGCCGCCGTTGTCGAAAAGCTGGACCTCCTCGTCCTCAAGCATCTTGTGCCAGTCGGTGTAGTATCTGGCATAGCCGTAGCGGCGGGCTGCCTCGGCGACGGCTTCTTCGTTCCGCCCACAGATGGCAACCAGCCTGGGGATGGCCGGGGGCGGGTACATCATGTAGGGAATCTTCTTGAAGGCGTTGGTGTGGGCTTTCCCCATGAAGGCGTACCCCAGCATCCCGACGCCGATCTCAGGAATTTCTCCGCCGGCCCTGGCTCCGGCCATCGCCGTGAACCCGGTTTCTTTCTCACTCATGAGGCCCTCCAAACTCTACACAGACAGTCAGCCACTCAATCGGGGCAGGCGGGGCGGGGAAGACGCCCGCCCCCAGCCTGCTCAGGTAGCGCGGATAAGCGCCCGCTCACTCTTCGGCGGCGAAGGCGGCGTCGAACGCAACCGCCGAGGGGGTGAAGTCCTGCTTCCGGATCATCTGCAGGGCTTCGGGAGCGCCCCACTCGCGATCCATGCCCGTATCCTCCCACTCGATTGAGAGCGGGCCGTCGTAGCCGACGCGGTTAAGGGCGCGGATCAGCTTGTCCCAGTTCACATCGCCCCGCCCCGGCGAGACGAAGTCCCACCCGCGACGGTGGTCGCCGAAGTCAAGGTGTGAGGAGAGGATGCTGTTGCGCCCGGTGAGCTGCACCCGCGAGTCCTTCACGTGGACGTGCCAGATGCGATCTCCGAACTCGTTGATGAACTCAACCGGATCAACAAACTGGTGGATGAAGTGGCTGGGGTCAAAGTTGAAGCCGAAAGCGGGATGATGGTTGATCGCCTCCAGCGCACGGTGGGCGGTGATGATGTCATAGGCGATCTCGGTCGGGTGCACCTCCAGCCCGAACTTGATGCCGTTCTCCTGGAACACATCCATGATCGGCGTCCAGCGGGCGGCGAAGTCCTCATAGCCCTTGTTGATGTCATCCTGCGTGGTGGGCGGGAAGAAGTACAGGTTCTTCCACACGCTGCTGCCGGTGAAGCCGTTGACGACCTTCACGCCGAACTTCCTGGCGGCAATGGCGGTGTTCTTCATCTCCTCGGCGGCACGCTGGCGCACGCCTTCCGGATCGCCGTCGCCCCAGATGCGATCGGGCAGGATGCGGCGGTGGCGCTCATCGATCGGGTCATCGCAGACGCACTGCCCGACCAGATGGGTGCTGATGGCGAAGCACTTGAGATTGTACTTGTTCAGGATGTCCCAGCGGCTCTGGACGTAGCTATCATCTTCCAGGGCTTTATCCACCTCGAAGTGGTCACCCCAGCAGGCCAGCTCCAGGCCATCGAATCCCCATTCGCTGGCCTTTTTCGCCAGGTCCTCCAGAGTCAGGTCAGCCCATTGTCCCGTAAACAGAGTAACCGGTCGTCCCATCTTTCCTGCTCCTTTGCTCGGTGGGTCAAACCATCAAAAAAGCTCTGCTTTATGGATATAAAGAGAGCTACGCTAAAAGTTGCTTCAGGAACTTCAGCCCATCCTCTGCCAGAGCGTCCTGGCTGGGAGCGAGCGAGCGCCAGATGGCCGCCGCGCGGGCAATGCTCTTGACCTTGGCGGTGAACGATTCGATCACGACCGGGCCGTCGTAGTTGATGTCCTTCAACGCCTGAGCGACATCCTCCCAGGGCACATGCCCAGAGCCCGGCGCACCGCGATCGTTCTCACAGGCGTGCACATGGCGCAGACGCGGGCCGGCGGCGCGGATCGCATCCCCGATGGATTTTTCTTCGATGTTCATGTGGAACGTGTCCAGCATGATCTGGCAGGATGGGTGATTGACCCTGTCAATGACCTCAAGGGCCTGCTCCGCCAGATTGATGAAGCTGGTCTCAAAGCGGTTGAGCGGCTCCAGACAGAGCACAACGCCGTGCTCGCCGGCATAGTCGGCCAGCCTGCTGAGCTGCTCGACCAGCAGATCGGTGTCGCGTGCCCGCTCCTCCGGTGTGGCCTGCCAGGTGCGGCCAACCGCCGAGTAGAGCGGCCCGACCAGATTCGTCGCCCCGATCGTCTGCGCGGCCTCGATGCAGCCCCGGACGTAGTTCATGCCGTTTTCCCGGATCGACTCGTCAGGGTGGATCAGGTCGCGGTCCGGCCCCATCGCGGCGCAGACGCTCACCCCCAGCCCGTGCTCCCGGATGATCTCCGCGCCGCGTGCGTGATCCAGATCGTCCAGACTTTCGAGGGGGACTTCGATCCAGTCGAACCCCATTCCGGCCACCTTTGGAGCCAGCTTCTCAAGCTCCGCAGTGGTAAGCGGCGAGGTCCAAACCCAGGTGTTCACCCCGAATCTCATGATGCCACTCTCCCTGTGTGACTAGATTAAAAGAGGAAACCGGAACGCTACTCTCTCCGCCACCGACCCGGAAGGGCGCCTTCGGGCGACTCCGATCAGGGGCCTGTCCGTGCCCCATTCTGCCGGTGGGCCACTAAGAGATGCGCTTTCCCTCCGTGTCAAAGTAATGCAGCCGGGTGTGAACGATGTTGAAGCGAATCTGATCCCCGATGACGGCGTCCGACATGCCGGAGACGAGGCTCAGCAACGATTGCCCGCCCGACTGGATGTGAAGGATGGTCTCTACACCGAGCGGCTCGGTGAGGATGACCTCGCCCACGAACTCGCCTGCCGGGTCGGGCCGGACATCCTCCGGACGAACCCCTATCAGGAACGTGGCGGGGAGATCGATCTCCTCCGGCACGGGCAGGTGAAGCTCGCTGCTCCTGATGTGCAGGGTGTTGTTCTCTCTGGCGGCTTCAACCAGGTTGATGCGCGGCGTGCCGACAAGCTGGGCCACGAAGGTTGTGGCCGGACGGTCGTAGATGTCCTCCGGCGTGCCGATCTGGATGATGCGCCCGTGATTCAGCACGGCGATCCGGTCGGCCATCGTGAGCGCCTCGATCTGATCATGGGTCACGAACAGGGTGGTGCTGCCCTGCGTCTTCTGGAGGTGCTGGAGCTCGACGCGCAGCGCCTCGCGAAGCTTGGCATCGAGGTTGGAGAGTGGCTCGTCCATCAGGAAGATACGCGGCTCGCGCACGATGGCCCGCCCGATGGAAACGCGCTGCATCTCGCCGCCCGAAAGGTTGGCCGTCTTACGTTCCAGCAGGTGGGTGATCCTGAGCTTCCCGGCAGCCTCTTCAACGCGCCTGCGAATCTCCGCCTCTGGCAGGCGACGAAGGGGAGAGCGCAACGGGAACGCCAGATTGTCGTAGACCGTCATCGTCGGGTAGAGCGAGTATTGCTGGAACACAAACGCAATATCGCGGTCGGCGGGCGTCAGATCATCCACCGGTTCGCCGTCGAAGAGCACCGTTCCCTCATCCTGACGCTCCAGCCCGGCGATCACCCGCAGCGTGGTTGTCTTCCCCGCGCCGGTGGGCCCCAGCAGGACGAAGAACTCCCCATCCCGGATCGAGAAAGAAACGTCATCCAGGGCGGTCACGCCCGGAAAGTGCTTGGTGATGTGCTGTAGCTCAACGTCACTCATTGGCCCACCTCCCGGCTGATTGCCTTTTCCGTCCGGGGATCGAAGAACCGGACCATCTCGGGGTTGATGTCGAAGCGCACCGGCGTTCCGATCGGGTGGAGAACCAGCCGGTCGCTGCGGATGTGGATGATGTCGTGCTCGTTCATGTTGACGTGCAGCATGGTATACGCTCCGTGCAGGTCGGAGGCATACACCTGCCCGGCAAGCGTCCCTTCATCGCTGACGATTGCGGCCTCCGGTCGGAAGCCCACAATGACCTCTCCCTCGCCGCCGAAGGTCTCATCCAGCACCCTGCGCCAGTCCGGCGGAACGGAGTAATGGTTGTCGGCCCCCGGCATGTGCACCACGCCATCCGCATAGTGACCCCTGACCAGGTTCATCCCCGGGCTGCCGATGAAGCGTGCCACGAACAGGTTGGCCGGTTTGTGGTAGACCTCAGCCGGAGTGCCGACCTGTTGAATCTCGGCCTCCGACATCACGACGATGCGGTCGGCCATCGCCATCGCCTCGACCTGATCATGGGTGACGTAAACGGTTGTGGCGTTCTGGACGATGTGCAGACGCTTGATCTCAGCCCGCATCGTCTCGCGGAAGTCGGCGTCCAGCGCGCCGAGCGGCTCATCCATCAGGAAGGCCGCCGGTCGCCGGACGAGGGCGCGGGCCAGCGCGACGCGCTGCTGATCGCCACCGCTCAGCTTGCCGGGACGCATATCGAGCAGGTGGCCGATCTCCAGCAGCTCGACCACTTCGTCCACCCGTTTCTCGATTGCCTCGTGCGATTCGCCCTGCGCCTGGAGGGGGAAGGCGATATTCTGGCGGACGGTCATATGGGGGTAGAGGGCGAAGAACTGGAACACAAAGGCGATGTCGCGCTCGCTGGGGTGCAACCAGGTGACGTTGCGCCCGTCGAGCAGGATCGTGCCGCCGGTGACGGTCTCCAGCCCTGAGATCATGCGCAGGGTGGTGGTCTTCCCGCAGCCGGAAGGGCCGAGCAGGACGACAAACTCACCGTCGTGGATCGTCAGATCCATTGGCTTGACGGCCTGGAGATCACCGAATCTCTTCTCAACTTGGCGGAGTTCGATTGTTGCCATCTTTCAGTCCGATACTGGTTGAAAACTAGGGATTGACGACCTGAGCCGCCGGGCCTGGCGGGGACTGCTCTCCGGTTCTCTCACTGGCGGATCGCCCCGAAGGTCACGCCGCGCAGCAGATACCGGCGCAGGGCAAAGGTGACGATGACAACCGGAATCAGGAAGCCCAGGCTACCGGCTGCGATGGCTGACCACTCAATACCTCCGCGCCCCAGCATCGTCGCAATACTGGGCGGTGCCGTGCGGGCGCGCTCACTGGTCAGCATGAGCGCGAAAGCGTACTCGTTCCAGGCGAAGATCAGCGAGAAAACGGTCGTCGCCGCGACACCGGTCAACGCCTGTGGCAATACGATCTTGAAGAACGCCTGAAGACGAGTGTACCCGTCCACCAGCGCTGCCTCCTCGTACTCGCGGGGGATTTCGTCTATGAACCCTTTGAGCAGCCAGACGGACAGCGAGAGGTTGAAGACGGTGTACAGCAGGATCATCCCCAGGTGGGTGTCGTGTAATTTCAACTGCCGGTACATCAGGAACAGCGGGATAGTGACCACCACAGCAGGCAGCATACGGGTGCTCAGGATGAAGAAGAGCAGATCGCCTTTTCCGGGTACGTCAAAGCGGCTGAAGGCATAGGCCGCCAGCAGCCCCAGCCCGACGGATACGATGGTGGACACTCCGGCGATGATGGCGGAGTTCTTCAGGCGGAAAACGTAATCGCTCGGCCCCGTGATCTCCTGCCCGTTCTCCAGCGCGATGCGTTGCATCCAGTTCAGTTCGTCAATGTGGGCCTGTGCTTCCGCCAGGCGATCCTGCGTCAGGACGGCGCGCTCGGTCAGCAGGTAGACAAAGCCTTCCAGCGTGGGCTTGAAGACCAGCTTGGGCGGCACGGCGACCACGTCCGCGCGTGATTTGAAGGCCGTGATCCCCATCACGAACACCGGAATCAGGCCGATAAAAGTCACAATAATGACGATCAACGCCCGGACGGTGCGCGTCAACCGCGAGCGCGGGCTGACCTTGTCTACCCGGATCGCCTCGGTAACCGGGGCCTGGGGGCCGGTCTCAACAAAACTTGCCATCGTTTTAGCCCTCCCCCCTCATCTGGTTGAGGTACTTGATATACAGGTTGCTGACCGCAATAATGATGATGAGGATGATATACGCCAGCGCACTGGAGCGACCGGTCCGCCACTGTCCGAGGAAGGCCTGTCGGTACAGATTGACGGCGATCAGTTCGGTTTGCGTTCCCGGCCCGCCGCCGGTCATCCCCATCACCAGGTCAAAGGACTTGAAGGCCTCGATGGTGCGGAACAGGATGGCGATCAGCAGCAGGGGCGCAACCTGCGGCAGCGTGATCCGCCAGAACTGGAACCACGAGCTGGCGCGGTCAATGACGGCGGCCTCATACAGGTACTCCGGGATTGCGTTCAGGCCGGAGAGCACCAGCAGCATCACAAACGGGCTCCACATCCACACGTCCACGATCACGACGGCCCACAGCGCCAGCCCCGGTACGGCCTGTCCCCCCCAGCGACTCCCCAGCCAGTCCGGCGCGGTGGCCGGATTGGTGAAGCCCAGCAAATAGTTGAAGTAGCCGAAGGTGGGGTTGTACATCAGCTTCCAGAACAGCCCGACCACAACGGGTGAGATCATCATCGGGACCAGAATCAGGGTTGTGATGACGCCGCTCCCCTTGAACTTCTCGCGGACGAGCATCGCCAGCCCGAAGCCCAGCAGGGTCTGGAGGCCGACCGAGGCCACCGCGTAGCGGCCTGTGGTGGCGAAGTACTCCCATAGCTGCTCATCGTTCAGGATGCTGCGGAAGTTCTCGAACCCGACCCACACGGGGGCCTGGCGGGCGATTGCGGAGTAGTCGGTGAAGCCCAGATACAGGCTGTAGAACAGGGGAAAGACGTTGAAGGCGATCAACAAGATCAGCGTCGGCCAGATGAAGATGTTCTGGATGGCTCGATCACTGAGATGGCGGTGGGACTGCAACCGTGTGTCGGCTCCCGTCGCGGTTGCCTGTTTTACGGAGGACATAGTACGGTCTCTTTCCCTTCTCAACAGGGGGAGGCGGCGCTTCCTGCCGCCTCCCCGGGTGGCCGTAAGCGAGGTGTAGAGGTCTACTCCTCGATCAGGCCAGCTTCCCTCAGGATACGATCGTGCTCTTCGGCGATGTTGTTCATCGCCTCCTCAGCCGTGCCAACGCCCTCGACGACGAACTGGTGCAGCTCACGCTGAGTGACTTCGAGCAGTTCGCCGTAAACCGGCACATTCCAGAAGTCCTTGACGATGTTCATCGTCTCGGCGAAGGCCGGGTTGAACGGCGTCGCGTTCAGGAACTCCTCGGTCTGGAGCACGTTCTTGTTGCAGGTGTAGCCACCAAGCCGTGCCCACTCCGCCTGAATCTCCTCCTGGGCGAACCAGCGGATGAAGTCCTTGGCCGCTTCCTGACGCTCCGGGCTGATGTAGGAGATGATGCTCATGCCCTGGCCTCCGAGGGCCGCGTGCTGATCCCCGTAAGGCCCGGCGGGGTTGACGAAGTAGCCGGTGACATCCGCGTAGGGGTTGATGGAGGGGTTCGCCAGCGCGGGGAAGAAGGCGAAGTAGTTCATGATCATCACGGCCTGGCCGCTGATCAGCGCGTCGTTGGTCTCGGAGAAGAAGGCGTTGCTCAGGCCGGGAACCTGGCAGCACTCGTACAGGTCGCGATAGAACTGGACGGCCTCGATCGAGCGGTCAGAGTTCACCACGCCCAGAACGTTGTTGTTCTCGTCCTTCCAGTCGGCGCCCCAGCTAAACATGGTGTTCTCGACGCCCATTGTGATGGCGTCGTAGTCCTTCTGAGTGTAGATGGCGACGCCGTAGAGGCCCTCGTCAGGCCGGGTGAAGAATTCGGCGATGTCCATGAGCTGGTCATAGGTCTCCGGCACAGCCAGAGGATAGCCGTACTCCTCCTCGAAGGCCGCCATCTCGTCGGGGTCCTCGAACAGATCGCGACGGTATGCCCAGCCGTCCGCGTCGCCCTCGGTCGGGAAGGCCCAGTAACGCCCGGAGCCAGTCGGATACTCGCCGTAGTAGGTCAGAGTGGCCTCGGTCACCGTGTCGGCGATGCCCTCACCAACCAGGAAGTCGGTCAGTTCGACATAGTGGCCCTGAGTTGCGCCCTGGCCCAGCCACTGGCTATCGCCAATGACCATGTCCCAGGCGTCACCACCGGCTGCCATCTCGGCAAAGAAGCGATCACCAAAGGTGCCCCACGGCTCCTGGATGATGTTCACCTTGATGCCGGTCTCTTCCTCGTACATGTTGCCGATCTGCTGCAGGTAGTCGGCGGGGTCCCACTGAGCCCACAGGATATTCAGCTCAGTGACAGCAGGAGCGGCTTCCTCGCCTCCCTCAGCGGGCGCGGCCTCTTCTCCGCCGCCGGTCTCTGCTGCTCCGCCACAGGCCACCAGCGCCATCATGGCAACGACGAGCACCAGGAGATAGGTCACTTTCTTCAGCATCTTCTTACTTCCTCCTCTGCTGGGAGACTATTAAACGTCGCTTGAACCCGATTTCGCTCTACGTGGTGAATGTGCTCTTGCTGGATAGTCACCTCCTTCCTTTGGGATATGAAGATCGTTCGGCCCAGAGAACCTGGGAAATAAGCTGTTACCCCATCCGGGGAGCCATGTTGGCGGGCTGGGAGAGGATCGCCTGCCAGACGGTAGCCACGCCGCCCATCACGCAGGCGTCGGAGCCGTGCCGGGCCAGCACGACGCGGACCGCCTCGGCGTTCCACTTCAGCGCCCGGTGCTTCATCTCCTCTTCCACAGCCGGTAGCAGGAAGTCAGCCGCCAGGCTGAGCATCCCGCCGAAAACAACCAGTTCAGGGTTCAAGGCGTTCACCAGTGAGGCGATTCCGATGCCCAGATAGTGCCCCACCTGGTTCAGAACATCCAGGGTGACGGGGTCCCCCTGACGGGCCGCCTCCACAACGTGCGGGATGGTCAACCGATCCAGGTCGCCGTTGAGCATTTCGGTGAGGATGCTGGAGCGGCCACTTTCGATAGCACGGCGTATAGAACGAAAAACTGCGGATTGACTGACGAGAGTTTCCCAGCACCCCCGATTTCCGCAGTTACAGAGTTCCCCATCCGGCTTGAGCGTCATGTGCCCGAACTCCCCGGCGAAGCCCGTGCGGCCCTTGAACAGAACGCCGTTCCGCACGATGGCTCCTCCGAGGCCGACCTCGACGCTGATATACAGCACATCGTCACAGCCCTGCGCGGAGCCGAAATAATACTCGCCCAGGGCGGCCATGTTGGCTTCGTTATCCACGAAGACGGGAGCCGTACAAACCTCCTGAACGATGGCGCGCATCGGCACGTCCCGCCAGCCCAAGTTGGGGGCGAAGAGCAACGTCCCGTTTGACTCATCCACCAGGCCGGGGACGCCCACCGCCACCCCCAGAAGCGGCCCTTCGTTCCCCTTTGGACGGGCAGCCTCACAGATCAGGTTCAGCAGACGGGTGATGATCGCGTCCTGGCTGCTGTGGCGGATGCTCTCCCGATGCCGCCAGACGACCTCGGCAGCGAAGTTGGCCCGGATGACCG
>DRKO01000281.1 GCA_011051745.1 Chloroflexota bacterium
CGCCGCGCTGCGCATCATCCTCTCCGACCCCAACGTTAAAACCGTCCTGATCAACATCTTTGGCGGCATCACGCGCTGCGATGAAGTGGCGCGGGGCATCCTGGCCGCGCTGGAAGAAATCCAGCCTGAGGTTCCGATGGTCGTCCGGCTGGTCGGGACAAACGAAGAAGAAGGCCGCGCCCTGCTGGCCGAGGCGGACATGATCACCGCCAGCACGCTGGCCGAGGCCGCCCGTAAAGCCGTTGAAACCGCCAAGAGCTTCAAAAAGTGAGAGAGAACCGTGAGCATTCTGGTTAACAAGGACACCCGTCTGATCGTACAGGGGATCACCGGTCGTGAGGGCCGGTTCCACACCGAGCAGATGATCGAGTACGGTACGAACGTCGTGGCCGGTGTCACGCCCGGCAAGGGCGGCGAGTGGGTCGGCCAGGTGCCGGTTTTCGACACCGTGAAAGCGGCTGTGGAAGCCACCGGCGCGAACTGCTCGGTGATCTACGTTCCGGCCCGCTTCGCCACCGACGCGATCTACGAGGCCGCCGACGCAGGCCTGCCGCTGGTCGTCTGCATCACGGAGGGCATCCCGATTCTGGACATGATCCAGGTACGCGCTTTTCTGGATCAGAAAGGCACGCGCCTGATCGGGCCAAACTGCCCCGGCCTGCTGACTCCCGGCGAGGCCAAGGTCGGCATTATGCCCGGCCACATCACCACGCCGGGGAATATCGGGGTTGTCTCCCGTTCCGGCACGCTGACCTATGAGGTCGTCTACGCCCTGACCAACCAGGGGATGGGGCAGACCACCTGTGTGGGCATCGGCGGAGACCCGATCAACGGGACCAGCTTCATTGACGTGCTTCAGATGTTCGAGGAAGACCCCGATACCGAAAAGGTCGTCCTGATAGGCGAGATCGGGGGCACGGACGAGGAGCAGGCCGCCCGCTTCATCGCCGACTCGATGACCAAGCCGGTGGTCGGCTTCATCGCCGGACGTACAGCCCCGCCCGGTAAGCGGATGGGGCACGCAGGCGCAATCGTGGAGGGCGGGACGGGAACCGCCAGCGAGAAGATCAAAGCGCTGGAAGCGGTCGGCGTGCAGGTGGCCGAACACCCGGAGCAGATCGCCGACCTGCTGGCCGAACTCTGAGAAAGGCCCCGGAGGAATTCGTTCCTTCCGTAACACGAAAGAGCCGGACCCTTCTTCAGAGTCCGGCTCTTTTTCATGCGTCCGGCAGGCGGGGATCACCCCGCACGCGGTTCATGAGAGAGCACCAGCGCGAAGCCCAGAACCATGAGCACCATGCCGACGCTCGCTCCGATCAACTGGTGGTGGCCGAAGATCGCCGGGTTGCGCCCGACGCCCAGCCGGTCGGCCAGTACAAAGAAGAGCAGCACCAGCACACCCCCGCCGCAGAGCAGCAGCCCGGCTTTCTTCAGCGACATCACCTTATCTCCGGCGGCGCTCCCTGCTCCGCCGCTCAGGGATTCGCCACGCGCCAGGCTTCCTCAAGGCACTCCTGCGGGTTGCCGACGTTTGGCCCCGGCCCCGGCGCGACACACTCAAACCACGCATCGGGGTCCACGCGCTGGGCGCTCAGGAACTGGCGTGCCGCCTCACAGGTCGCCTGATTATCCGGGTTCTGGCAGAAGTCGTAGCAGCCCGGCCCGGTGTAGAGGCACTCAAGCGGCGGCAGGCCGAGATCACGCGGCGCTTCGCGCGTGGGGGTCGGGGAGGGCGTCTCGGTCGGGGTGGGAGTGGCCGTCGCTTCCGGCGTCGGGGTCGGCGTCGGCGTGTCGGTGGCCCGGCTGAGTATATCCGGCAGGCCGCCCCCTTCGCCGCTGAGAAAACCACTCACCAGGAACAGAGCGCCGACGATCAATATCCCCACAACCACGATCCCGCCGATGAACAAAAGCGCCTGTTGCCCCCGCCCACCCGTCCGAGCGGGCCGCGCGCGGGGCTTTACGACCTCTTCCTCCTCAAGCTGTTCAACCACACCGCGCGTCCGGCGGGCGCGTGCACGTGCACGTCGCAGGGCCTCGCTATCCACCTCATCAAGACCCGCCCCCCGGGGCGGGGGCGCACCAGCAGCCCCTTTCTTCCTGATTCGCCGTATCCGATCTTCTGCGGCCTCTGCCTCATCGTATCCGTTGTATTCGTCGCTCATAGCCTCTCTTCCCCTTCTCTCAAAATGGTGTCCCCGCGAAGCAGGCAAACCCTGCCAAAAGCCCGCTCTCGCTGAAAGAGCCGCCCCGTCACTGCCTGCTGTTAAAGCGTAGAGTCTCCAGAACCGGCAGGAGGTCTTCCAGCGGGCAGAGCGTCCCTCCCTGGCTGATGTGCACCAGCCGGTTGGGGCCGAGCAGAGCGGCATAGATTCCGCCGGTTTCCCCTTCCACCGTAGACCATGTAAACCCCAGCAACGCCATCCCGTCCAGCGATTGCATCTGCACCGGCGTGAGCGTCACGAGGTCGGTTCGCCCCACGAACCGCGCGTAACGCTCCTCCAGATGGGCCTCTGGAGAAGGCTCCGCCGCGATATAGATCATGAGGTGACAGGCTTCGGTGGAGGCCGCCCAGTCCGGTTGCAGGGAGATCGCCTGCCCCGGCGTGGTGCGCAACGTCGCGGCCAGCCCACCGTCCACATTCAGCGCCCGCCAGGTCTCCGGCGCGGAAAGGCAGAACTCCTCCCGATTGTGGAGGACAAACCCCTCCGGCACAGGGCACGGCCCCGTGCGCCCGGCGGGGGGCGTCCCCTCGACGGTCACTATTTCCGGCGTCGGCGAGGGTTCGGCGAGAACGGTCGCCTGCGGCGTCCGGGTGGCGAGCCAGAGGGCGGTCGCCTCGGCCCCTGCCTGGAGGGTGGCCGCCATAGCGGGGTCTGATGTAACGCTGAAGTCAAACGATCCCCCGGTCTCCGGCGCGGGTTCCTCTGCTCTCCGGCAGCCCCCTGATACCAGCCCGATCAGCGCCAGAGACACTACGAAAGCGGCCAAGCGACCTGGCCGCGCAAGCAAACCATTCATGCCGTCATCATACCGCATGTCTGCGTGCAGGAAAAGTATTCATGCCCACGCAAGAGCCTCTAAACCGCGCGATGAGGGGCGAGTGGTGGGCCGGTCGGCCATCCACGAGGGAGTGTGCGGCAACGCTCAGAGGCAGCGGGCGGGGGGTTGCCACGCACACCCTCGCCCGCTACAATCCCTGCCCGGAAGGTCAGAAGGGATGCCTGTGCTGAACCGATTGCGTCGCCGCTTTTATCAGGTGGATCGGGGCCTGTGGCTGGCCGTGCTTTTGAGCCTGCTGGCCGCCTGGGCCTTTATCCTGCGCCCCTCGCTCCCCCGCGAAACCGACGCCGAGCTACACGTCTTCCGCGCCGCAGAGCTCGGCTATGCCCTGCGGGCAGGCGTTCTGTACCCGCGCTGGGCGGCTGATTTTTACTACGGGTACGGCTACCCGATCTTCAACTACTACGCCCCCCTGACGTACTATCTCGCCAACCTGCTCTCGCTTGCCCTGCCCGGAGGGGCCGTGTTCGGCGTGAAGGCGGTCTTTGTGCTGGGGTTTCTCAGCGCCGGGGTGGGAACATACGGGCTGACACGCCGCCTGATTGACCGGCGCGGCGCACTCATCGCCACCGCCAGTTACCTCTTCGCACCTTACATCTTCCTGATCGATCCCCACCTGCGGGGCGTGCTGGCCGAATTCTTCGCGCTGGGCCTCCTGCCACCCGTCTTCTGGGCACTGACGGCTTTCCGGCAGTCGCCATCGAGGAAGCACCTCGTCGTGGCCTCGCTGCTGGTAACGGCCTTTCTGCTCTCCCATAACCTGATGGCGCTCGTCGGGTTCGGCATGCTGCTGGCCTATACACTCTGGCATGCCCTGATCGTCCCCCTGCTGATCGGCTCCCGCCCACGCCCGACGGACGCCATCCGGCAGGCGTTCCCCCTGTTGATCGGGCTGGCGCTGGCCGCCTTCTTCTGGCTGCCGGTCATCATGGAGCGGGACGCCGTCCAGCTCGGCAACCTGATCGGTCCCGGTCATTTCGATTACCACAACCATTTTCTCTCGCTGAGAGAACTCTTCAGCCCGTCCGTCCCGCTCGATCTGGGGGCAGTCAACCCGGCCTTCCGCTTCAATCTGGGGCTGGCCCAGTGGGCTCTGGCGCTGATCGGGCTGGTTGCGCTGGCCCTCGTGACGGTCCACGCCCGCCGGACGGGCACACGATGGGCCGCACAGGCGGAGCAGACCGCCGGAGCGGCATTCTGGCTGCTCGCGCTGATCGGGCTGATCGGGCTGATGCTCCCCCTGAGCACCCCGATCTGGGAGGCGATCCCCCCGATGGCGTTCCTGCAATTCCCCTGGCGGCTGCTCGGCACGGCTGCGCTGTGCGCCGCTGTGCTGGCCGGTTATACAGCGCACCTGCTCGACCTCGCCCCCCGTCCGGCGCAACCCTACACGTTCGCCGCGCTGTTCGTGCTGCCCCTCGTGCTGGCCCTGCCGATCTTCATCCCTCCGACCTGGAACTGGCACGACTTCGGGCCGACCGACCAGCTCGCCATGCTGGAATTCGAGCTAAACGGCCTCGCGCTGGGGACGACTTCAACCGGCGATTACGTCCCGGTGGAGGTGGAAGTCGTGCCCGACCCCAACCCCGACCTGATCGCGTCTTACCGGCGGGGCGGGCCGATTGACAAGGTGA